>JADYYL010000254.1 GCA_020853655.1 Deltaproteobacteria bacterium | reverse complement strand
GATGACGCCGACATAGTCCTCTTTGTTCATCGAACCGATCGAGAGCAGCGCGGCGCCCTTCGCGGCGTCGATCTTTCCCTCTTGAGCCATGCTCTTCGATTTGTCGATGACGAGGATTACGCCTGAGTTCAGACGACGCTGAGTGGTCTTCGGCGGAACGAACTTGAGCGGCGAGATCTCCTCGAGTGGGGTATCGATATAGCCGCCGAGGCCGTAGCTCCGATCGCCTCCAATCAGCAAGAGTCCGCCGCCACCGCGGACATGTTCACGCAATGAGGGGAGGAACGCCCTAGGGAGCTGGCGCTCTGAGACGTTGTTCATGATGACAGACGAGTAAGCCGTGAACGTCGTGGGGATCTCCGCGTTTCCATCCGCGACGAGATCCTCAACGGAGTAGCCTTTGTGCGCGAGGAGCTGGCGAAGAACACGCCGGTCTCCCTCCGACCCGCTGATGAGAAGAATCTTCGAGCGCGTCTTTGCTGAAATCCACCGATGCACCTCGCGCTTCGCGCCTTTGGTTCCATCGACCGTCACCTGAGCTCGAAGTCGATGGGCCCCGCCTTCAAGCGCGCCGGTCTTCACGAAAAACGTTTTCTCGCTCATCGGACCGACGGAGACGTTCTGCGAGAAAAGCTTCTTGTCGTCGGCAAAGAGTTCGAGGGTTCCGGTACGAGGACCGTCGGAGAGCGAGTTCTTGAGGCTCATCCGCACCTCTGCAAGATCGCCGGCATGCACCGTCAAGGGCGCATCGAGTGCCGAGATCGAGAGACCGCGTTCGGAGAAGAGCTCTGGCGCCGTGACGACTGGGAAAACGCTGACACCACGAGTTGATGCCAGCGATGCCGCCTGGCGTGCGTCGCCGCTCGTTTCAAAGCCATCGCTCAGGAGGAGGAGAGGGGACGACGGGGATCGATACGCTGCGGTCGTAATCGCTAGGGCGATATTCGTATCGCCGGAATCGGCGCTTCGAGTCGTTGCCTCCAGCCCATCGATCACTTCATCGAGATCCGCGGTGCTCTCAATCTCAATTGATTCGCTGCTCACGCTCCGGGCAAACGGATACAAGCGAATAGGGACTCCGGATGCGAGATAGGGGCGCAGCGCTCCGAGGAGTGCCTGCTTCGCTTCGGGCAGGATACTCGCCGAAGCATCGAACACAACGGGTAACTCAGATTCGGTTCGCACCTGCTTGCGAACCGGTTGTGCGAGCGCGAAGAGAACGAGTGCGACGAGGAGAGTGCGTGCCAGAGTGACGAGAAGCTTCTCTCGACCACGGACAATCGAGTAGAGCGAGAGTGCAACGAACGGCGCGAGGAGCCAGAGATACTCTGGCCGCAATAGCTCCGCATCTCGGAGCTCAAGAAGGCTCTGCATGCGAGCCTCCTTTTCGCCATGCGACGAACAGTGCGTCGGTCAGAACAAGCGCTGCGACGAACAGCAAGACCTGCGGCCAGAGCGGCGAGCGATTGTCCGCGCTGGCGGTGAGTTGCGGAACTTCCGCGGGCAGCCGATAGCTCGACGTCGTGAATGTTGAGGACTCTTCGGCGAAGAACGCGTTGACGGGGAAAGAGCGGCCGCCGCTCGCTGTCTTCAGCGTATACATCCCTGGTACAGGAAGGCGGGCACTCGACGCGCTCTGCAGCGGTTCGATGGCGCGACCATCGGGGCCGGACAGCTCCTCGCCTTCGCTCGAGCGAAGCGGGAACGTTGAACCGACGAGATATCCGGCGGAGAGCTCCTGTCCGTTCGAGAGCCAGTTCACAAGATTGAGAAGCAGAACACTTGATGCCGGGGTCTTCGCTCCCTCGAACGGAAGAAGTTCGAAGCCAGTTGCAGCGAACCGAATGCCCTGACTCTCTCCCGCGAGAACTGCGGGACCCTGTTCGATGTTCATCACCGCCGTTGTCCACGGCGGCGCGTCAAAGAACGCCGACGCGGGAAGCGAGAGCGCGGCAATATTGAGATAGGTCAACAGCGGATGGTTCTCGTCCCACGAGGCGATGACGGGACGGGGAACTTCGCCTCGCACCGGAAAGAGTGAGTTCCCCGCGGGGGGGACGAGGTACAGCGAGGACACTCTCAGCGCCCGAGGCGGAGAGACTCGGTGGAATATGGCCATGAGGTATTTTCCGGACTGCACTTCGCCGATGCCCGAGAATCGTTCCGCATCAACACGCTCAATATTGAATCCGGAAAGCGCCTCCAATCCGAGTGTGCCCGACGAGCCGGAGGGAGTGACGAGCAGAATCGTTTCTGAACGGCGAAGTCCCAACGTCAGCCATGCAGAGTTATCTGCGTCGAGTGAGTCTGAATCCGGCGTGGTTGATTCGAGCCGAATCGCAAAGCTCGGCGTTTCATGACGTTCGATCGGAAGCAGAAACGGCACCTCCGTCGATCGGTCGCGGGGGAGGGAGACCGTGACCGTTCTCAGTGGCTCGCGTGACGTGGTAGCGGGTGTCCCGGGGGAGACGAGGTAAAGGTGAAGCTTCGCCTGGGCGTCGCGAGAACTTGAGTTCTGAAGCGTCGCAATCATCTTCCGTCCTGTTGCTCCGACGGATGCAGGATCCTCCCGAAAGTTCTCGATGGAGAGGTTCGGAGCAGGCGTTCCGACGGTGATCGCCTCAAGTCGAGTCGCCGGTGCACCGGCGGTCAAACCTGAGTCAGCGGTCATCAGCTCTGCGGACCTATCGGAGACCACGAGGATTCGATCGAACTTTCCGCTCTCCGCGAGCTCGCGGACGGCGACCTGCACATTGTCGTGCGCGGCAGATGGTCCACGCTGACGGAGTCGATCAAGAACCGCGCTCGCGGAACTCCATTCAGGAGAGAGCCGTTCAAGCGCGGGAGAGGTGACGTAGAGAGCAAAACGGGCGTCGGAGCGCTTGCGTGCCCACGTATCAGCATCGAGCACGGCCTGCTCGAAACGCGTGGCGAAGGCGCCCGTCGCCCGAGTCTGCATACTCAAAGAATTGTCGAGGAGGATGGCGACATCCTCGCCTCCGTCCTCCAGGAACGGCTGCATCGCCGCGAGGACGAGCAGCGCCATCGCGAGGAGTTCGAGGAAGAAGCGAGGAGGCAACTTGACGCGGGCGCGGGTCGCCGTTCGACGTGGCAGCCCTTGGAAGACAAAGATGCTCGATACCACTTTCTTCGCGCGACGGGATTGAATCCAATACGCGAGAACAAGAGCGGGCAACGACGCGGCGAGCGCGAGAGCGCCGAGTTGTCCGAAGATGATGGAGGGAAGGAAGCTCATTGCAGGAGTTTGAGCTCCGGTAAACGCGTCAGCACGAAATCGGAGAGGTTGTCTCCGCTGGAAACCAGTGTGTGCACAATTCCCGCTCGCGCCGCGTAATCTTCGAGAGCTCGGATATGGCGCGCGAGCGAACGGCTGTACTCGATCTGCGTTTGTCGATCGAGTGGCATCTCGATCTCGGCGCCGGTCTCGGCGTCGACGAGGACGGTGGCTTCCGTATCCGACGGGAGTGAGATCTCCGAGGGGGCGAGGACCTGGATCAGCGAGAGATCGAAGTTCCTTGAGCGGATAAAGTCCAACGCTGGAAAGATGTCTTCGTGTGGAGCGAGATAATCGGAAACGAGAAAGCATTTCCCGGGAAGTTTGACGCGCGACAGCGCGGCGCGCGCCTCGCTCACGAAGGAATAGCTTCCGCCCGCCTCACATTGCTCCACCTCTCGCCACGCTCGCGAGAGAGCGCGCGCCCCCGAGTAGCGGGGCGTCACTTTTTTCCCGAGCAAGCCGAACATCACGGAGTCACCATCGGCAAGGCCGACGTATCCGAGTGCGAGCCCAAGTCGGCGGGCAAAATCGAACTTTCCTTCCCCTTCGGGATACGCCATGGAGCCGCTGGTATCGATGAGGACGACAATGTTGAGATCGCGCTCCTCCCGGAACTCTCGAACGTAGAGTCGGTCAGTGCGTCCGTAGACACCCCAGTCGATATGCCGAAAGTCATCGCCGGCTGTGTAAAGGCGATAGTCGGCGAACTCAAGACCGTGGCCACGTCGCGTCGAGCGATGCGACCCTTGCCGAGATCCCAGTGCCGCACGGCGACTGTGGATCTTGAGTTGCTGCAAGCTGCGATAAAACGTTGGGCTGAATGGAGCGATCATCTCAACGTCCGTTTGCTCTATCGTAATCGAGAGGGCGAGGTTCCTACGCGCTATCGCGCACCTGTTCCAAAATGTGATCGGCGGTGATGCCCTCGGCGTCAGCCTGGTAGTTCAACACCAAACGGTGCCGGAGCGCGGGAAGGAGGGCGCGTTTCACGTCCTCAAACGCGAGATTGATCCGCTGATCGAGCAGCGCAAAAACCTTCGCGCCGAGCAGCACGGATTGCGCGCCGCGCGGACCGGGTCCGAATCGAACGTATTGATTGACGAGATCGGTCGAGTTTGGGCTTCCGGGAGTCAGCGCATACATCATGCCGATCAACACATCCTCCACGTGCGGAGCCACTGCCACTCGACGAACCGTCTGGCGCATGCCGAGGATCGCTTGTCGCGTATCGGCTTCGCCATAGAGGGGGCGGGCGGAGGCACTTGCGGTCCCTGTCGTCCGATTCAAGATCTCTTTCAATTCTGCAGCGGAAGGCGGTGAGACGAGGAGTTTGAAGATGAATCGATCAAGCTGGGCCTCCGGCAGCGGATACGTTCCCTCAAGCTCGATGGGGTTCTGTGTCGCGAGTACAAAGAACGGTTCGGGGAGTCGATGTGTCTCACCGAGGATACTCACCTGCTTCTCTTCCATCGCTTCGAGGAGTGCGGATTGCGTCTTCGGGCCGGCGCGGTTCACTTCGTCTGCGAGAACGATGTTCGCGAACACGGGTCCGGGTTTAAAGACGAAGCGGCGACGGTTCTGCTCGTCCTCTGTCAGCACCTGCGTGCCGGTGATGTCGCTCGGCATCAAGTCAGAGGTGAACTGGATGCGATGAAAGGAAAGTCCAAGGGTTTGTGCGATGGATTTCACCAGTAGGGTCTTTCCCAGACCTGGCGCTCCTTCGAGGAGCACATGCCCGCCGGCGAATATGGCGCCGAGTGTCATCCGCACGACATCGGTCATGCCGACGATCACGCGGCCGACCTCTTTTTCAACGGCTGCGAACTGCTCGCGAAAGAGCCGAGACTCGTCTGCCGGCGACATGCTGTAACTTCCTTGGGTCGATTCGCTCACAGAACCTCACTCGTTTTCATTCTCGTCATGTCTCTTGCGGCGGCGGATGAGATTACCTCTCTCCGATATGCACTTTCTTCCCGAACCGCGACAAACGTTATGCACTGCGTTTGAAGAGCTTCTCTACCGTAGCAGATCGCTGTATTCGGGCGGAATCGGCTGCCTCTCCCGCGAGGTTTCCGCTTCAGGCTTCTTGAATTCTGCACTGCCAAGTTCGCGCTGAGCCGCCGTTCCTTCCTTGTTTCGATACAAACGCGGATCTTCGCGACCGAGACCGCGGATCACCAACGACTCCTCCTTCGGGACCTCTACTCGCGTCTGTTCCTCGTTTCCCTTCAGGATCGAACCGTCGGTTCCGCCTTCAAAAGGTCCGAAGCGTTGCGCATTGTCGTTCGCGTTCGGCGCCTTGCTGCCATCGCCACTCGCGGATTGGTCAGACCCCTCGTCCTCACCGGCATTGGGCTGGGAGTCCTCTCGCTTTTTCTCTTGGCCAGTATTCTTCCCACCGGCCTTCTTCCCTGCTTGGTCGGGATTGGGCTTCGCGTCGTTGGCATCCGAAGGCTGGTCTCCTCCCTTCTCCTTCCCGTCGCCAGGCTTTTGTTGATCGCCAGACTGCTTTTTCCCGTTCTCTTTGGACCCCTGTTCTTTGCTCGACTCGTCGGGCTTTCCGTTCTCACCCTGTTGAGCGTTGCCTT
>JADYYL010000253.1 GCA_020853655.1 Deltaproteobacteria bacterium | reverse complement strand
GATCAAGTTCCTCGCGGTGCTCGAGCTCGTGATTGGCGCTTGTATCGTTTACTACTTCGCGGTTCTTCAAGAGATGGAGGCCTCGCGGGTCTTCACGATTCTCCTCTGGTCGGTGCTCGGCATTCTCGGTTCTGTTGCCGTTGCCTGGTTCGGTATTCGAATCAATACCTACGCAAACAGCCGTACAGCCTTCGCATCGCTCCAAGCGAAGCCATACCCCGTCATGGAAATCCCGCTCCAAAGCGGTATGTCGATCGGGGTGCTGCTCATCTCCGTCGAGCTGTTCATGATGATCTTCATCCTGCTCTTCGTTGCACCGGAGAACGCAGGAGCTTGCTTTATCGGCTTCGCGATCGGCGAGTCGCTCGGCGCTTCGGCCCTCCGAATTTGTGGCGGTATCTTCACAAAGATCGCCGATATCGGCTCCGATTTGATGAAGATCACCTTCAACATCAAGGAAGACGACGCTCGTAACCCAGGCGTTATCGCGGACTGCACCGGCGACAATGCGGGCGACTCGATTGGCCCCACAGCTGACGGGTTCGAAACCTACGGCGTGACCGGCGTTGCGCTCATCACCTTCATCGTCCTCGCGGTTGGCATGACCCTGGGCGTCGATGGGCATCCGGTTGCAGGTGCGAATACGGCCGACCTTCAAGCTCGCTTGATTGTCTGGATCTTCGCGATGCGGTTCGTGATGATTTTCACGTCGGTCTTTTCGTATTGGATCAACAATACGTATTCGAAAGCCAAGTATGCGGCGAAGGATGCCTTCGACTTTGAAGCACCCCTCACCTCACTCGTGTGGATCACGTCGATCATCTCGATCGCGATTACCTTCGTCGTCAGCAAGTTGCTTCTCGGGAACATGGGTGATTCGCTTTGGGTCGTCCTCTCGGTGATCATCAGCTGCGGAACATTCGCGGCGGCGATTATCCCAGAGCTGACCAAGGTCTTCACGTCCAGCTCCTCTAAGCACGTGAAGGAGATTGTGAACGCTTCGCGCGAAGGCGGAGCTTCGTTGACCATCCTCTCCGGGCTCGTCGCTGGTAACTTCAGCGCGTTCTGGAAGGGACTCGTCATCGTCGGCCTCATGGCGATCGCGTATCACACGGCGAACTACGGCCTCGGTGGATACATGATCTACCCGACGGTCTTCGCCTTCGGCTTGGTCGCATTCGGATTCCTCGGCATGGGCCCAGTAACCATTGCGGTCGACAGCTATGGACCGGTGACCGACAACGCCCAGTCTGTGTTCGAGCTTTCCCAGATCGAGAGCATCTCGGGCGTGAGCCAAGAGATCGAGCGCACCTTCGGCTTCCGTCCGAACTTCGAGCGTGGAAAGCACTTCCTCGAGGAGAACGACTCCGCAGGGAACACGTTCAAGGCGACGGCAAAGCCAGTCCTCATCGGAACGGCCGTCATCGGCGCAACGACGATGATCTTCTCGATCATCTTGATGCTCCAGCTGAAGCTCGACCTCGTGGATCCACGCGTTCTTCTCGGACTGATTACGGGCGGTGCGGTTATTTACTGGTTCTCCGGCGCTTCGATTCAGGCCGTGACGACCGGTGCCTATCGCGCGGTTGAGTACATCAAGAAGAACATCAAGCTCGAAGGTGTGACCAAGGCGAATGTGGAAGATTCGAAGGAAGTTGTTCGAATCTGCACGCAGTACGCTCAGGCGGGCATGCTGAATATCTTCGGCGTGATCTTTTCGTTCACCCTCGCCTTCGCATGCTTCGATCCGACGTTCTTCGCGAGCTACCTCATCTCGATCGCGATCTTCGGATTGTATCAGGCGATGTTCATGGCGAACGCCGGTGGCGCTTGGGACAACGCGAAGAAGGTCGTTGAAGTCGACTTGAAAGAAAAGGGTACGGCTCTCCATGCGGCGACGGTCGTCGGAGACACGGTCGGCGATCCTTACAAGGACACCTCGTCTGTCGCGCTGAACCCAATCATCAAGTTCACGACCCTCTTCGGCTTGCTCGCGGTTGAAATCGCGGTCAAGGCTGGTCCGGAGACGGCGTTGGCGATTGGAATTCCGTTCTTCTTTGTCGGGCTCTTTTTCGCGCACCGCTCGTTCTACGGGATGCGCATTCAGACTCAGACTCAGAGCGCGGTCGCGCAGTCGGCTCCGAAGCGCGCCGCTCACGGCTAACGAAAGCCTGAGAAAGGCCTTAAGGCCCCGAGTCCACGGCATCTGCCGAATGGATTCGGGGCTTTTCTTTTGTCCAATCGCCTACCTCGAACGAACCTTCGGCCCCGAAGGAAGACCCGTTCGACCAAACTCGCAAGTGTGGTAAATTCCGCACATGCCAGAAGCAAAACAACCCCTGCGAAAAGAGTTCCCTCTCCGGCTGCGGAAGATCTTGAAGAAGAGTTTTAGCTCCTTCATCAAGGTGTTCATCTTCGGCGGTATTCTCACGGTCATCATCGTGACAGCCCTGGACCCCGATGACGGATGGGCCGATCAACGAATGATCGATCACCGATTACGGCTCGTTGGCATCTGGCTCTTCGTCCTGTTCTGTTTCATGTTCGGGCGGATGATCTATGAGTACATCTATTACCGAACGTATTACTACGACATGGACGATCTGAACGTTCTCATCCGAAAGGGTGTCGTGTCGAAGCGGGAGGTAACACTTCCCTTCACGCGCATCACAGACGTCTATGTGGACCAAGATATCCCTGACGTCGTGCTCGCGCTGTACGACGTGCATATCTCAACGCCGACCCAGGAGTCCGGCGAGTTCGCCCATATCGACGGTCTCAATAAAGCCGACGCTATGGAGCTGAAACGGCGCATCCTCGAACGAATCAACGATAAGACTGCGTGAACCGACGCACTGCACTTCGGCAACTTCTGGCGGCGTGCAGCGCTCTTGCTCTCCCGTTCACTCGGGCTTTTGCGATTGCCGACCGTCGCCAGAGCGTGCAGCGAATCGCGTTTGGCTCGTGCATCGATCAAAACGCACCGCAGCCAATCTGGGGCGCCATCCTGCGCTTTAAACCGGACGCGTTTGTACTCCTCGGTGACAACATCTATTCGTGGACATCGAATCTAGACGAGAAGCGCGCAGACTACGCGAAGCTCGATGCTCAGCCTCAGTTTCAGGCGCTTCGACGTTCAACGGAACTACTCGGCACGTGGGACGACAACGATTACGGCAAGATCGACGGTGGCATCGAATACGAACATAAGGAGATGTCGAAGCAGGCGTTCCTGGAGTTCTTTCGTGCCCCCAAGGACGATCCGCGAAGGACGCGCGAAGGAATCTACGCTTCAGAGATGTTCGGTGCCGAAGGGCAACGCGTTCAGATACTTTTGCTCGATACTCGTTCGTTTCGCACCGCACTCAAGAAGGGGGACGTGGACCGGCCTACTGGACGCGGACCCTATGTCGAACAACGGGAAGGCATTCCCAATATGCTCGGCGAGGAGCAGTGGAAGTGGCTCCGCGAAGAGCTTCGACGGCCCGCAGAGGTGCGCATTGTCGCCTCGAGCATACAACTGCTTGCGGCCGAAAGTGGTTACGAAGGTTGGTACACATTTCCCGGTGAGCGCGCGCGATTGCTCGGCTTGTTGCGCTCGACCAATGCCAACGGCGTCGTGGTCATCTCTGGAGACCGACACAGTTCGGAGATATCGCGCCTCCCGGGCGTTCTGCGCTACCCCCTCTACGACGTCACCGCGAGCAGTCTTACCCGTCGACGTCCGTTGTCGGATGAACCCAATACACTCCGCGTTGGAGCTCAATACTTCAACGAGAATTTCGGAACAATCGAGATCGACTGGCGCCGTCGCATGGTGATAATGGCGACGCGGGATATCGACGGGAAGAT
>JADYYL010000252.1 GCA_020853655.1 Deltaproteobacteria bacterium | reverse complement strand
GTGTTGAGACAAAAAACGCATCGCCGCACCGAGTGGCGACGGCCCCCGCTTCGAGGACCTAGATAGCATCGTGGAATTGTCTTGAACTGCAGTAGTCACGCGGACTCCGAATATCAGGAACGACAGGTCGGCAACGTTCGTGAATGCCACGGGGAGACATTCGACCACCGTTGCCGTCAATGCTCTGACGGAGCACGATGACGGTCGTTTCAACGGAAACGAACGTGACATGAGCACTCTCCGGCCATGCACATATGAACGAGTGTAAACTATCCTAATGCCTTGGACCTGAAAACCCCGGAGCGGCGGTTGCGGCCTCTCAGGCCTGCCTCTTGCTCCGTTTGCCAACTAAACTCTTCTGATGTTTCTTGATCGGAGTGCTGCACCCGGCCGTCTCAGTCTCGGCCCTCCTGAGGTTGACAATGCGCGATTTTCTAGCGCTTTTCCTGCTCTCACTTATCGTCGCCTCCACGTGGAAACAGGGAGCGCTCGTCTACCCCCCACTGATCTATCTCGTCATCTACCTTGGGGCGCTGCTTCTCCGCCTACGGCGGGAACGCGAACGAGAGCTCTTTGTGAATCAACTCAAGAGCCATCGAAAAGAGCTTCGGTCGGGAGGGACGGTCGTCGTCGACAATCAGCTTCTCAAGTATGACACCCCGGTCACGACGTATCTGCTCCAAGTTGGCGGGCTGATCTCAGTCGTCACCATCCCCTCGCGTTATCACCGCTATCCTGACCAGGCGCGGGCGGAAGGGTTAGTGTACTCGCTGTGCACGGTCTGCTCCGGGTGGTGGCACCTTCCCGCGGGACCTCTCGATACCGTGGCCGTCATTCTGGAGAACTTACGGGGCGGCACACGGAAATCCGTCGCCGAACTGATCGATGGGAAACTGTTGCAGCGGATGGCCTCGCAGGACGAGCGGATCCGCCGAGAGGCGTTGGCTCGGTTCCGTGCTTCGCTGCCACCGCCCCGCGCAGGGGTGGAGTCCTCTCTTCAGGAGTTACAGTTGAAACAGGGACTCGCGGTGAAGGCTATCGATGCACGCCGCGGCAACCGAGCGGGAAAGTTTCGTCGGCTGCGGGACAAGGCACTGAGGAAGAAGTGATACACCTTCGGCGCTTCCCGAGAACGCCGTGGTAGTCGCTCCTTCGCGAGAGGGAGAGACGGAATACTTTCTCGTCGCGAGAAGCCGAGAGCGGAGGCAGATGCGTCCGAGAGCAGTATCGGGGGCGAACAACGCCCTCTCGCCCGGTTGCGATAACCCGGCTAAACGCGCTGCGCCGGTGTTACGTTTGCGGTCATCAGAGGTCGGGCGACCGTAGCACCAAGCTCGTTGCGCACTCGCTCGACGATCGCTGGCACATCGAAACCGCAGAGGCGGTACAGCTCTTGTTGAGTGCCGTGCTCGACGAATTCGTCAGCAATGCCGAGACGCACCACGCGTTTTCCGGCGAACAGATTCTCATCTGCCATAAACTCGACGATCGCTGCACCCATTCCACCCATCACGACGTGGTCCTCCACCGTCACGATCAGGTTGGCGGAGGAGAGGCAGGAGCGAAGGAGCTCTCGGTCCAGAGGCTTCACAAACCGTAAATTGACCACAGTCGGTTGGACGCCATACGTCGCTGCGAGCTCATCTGCCGCATCGGCGCAGAAATTGACGGTATTGCCGAAGCCGATGAGCACGACGGGATCGGTGCCCGCGCGAACGACCTCGCCTTTTCCGATTTGGAGTTTGCGCGGAGCCGCGGGGAGTTCGACACCAAGGGCATCTCCACGGGGATACCGGATAGCCGTCGGTCCGGCACTGTAGGTTGTCGACGTGTAAAGCATGTCGCGAAGCTCTGCTTCATCCTTCGGCGCCATGATGACGATGTTTGGCATGCTGCGGAGGAACGCGATGTCAAAGACACCGTGGTGGGTCGCGCCATCGGCTCCGACGAGTCCACCGCGGTCCATCGCGAACACGACTGGAAGCGATTGAATACAGACATCATGCAAAATCTGATCGTACCCGCGTTGCAAAAACGTCGAGTAGATAGCAACGACTGGCACCATTCCCTCACATGCGAGTCCAGCCGCAAAGGTCACCGCGTGTTGCTCAGCTATGCCCACGTCGAAATATCGATCGGGCATCTCCTTCTGCAGTCCCTTCAGTCCGGTTCCATCGGGCATCGCAGCGGTCACGCCGACGACCCTCGGATCCATTTTGCAAAGTTCGATCATCGCGTCGCCGAATACTTGTGTAAAGGATCGCTTCGGCGGCTTGGCGGGCTTCATGAACTCGCCGTTGACTGGAACGAACGGCGTCACGCCATGGTATTTCACGGGATCTTCTTCCGCGTACCCGTAGCCCTTTCCTTTCATCGTCAGCACATGAACGAGCACCGGCCCATCCTGGCGCTTTGCTCGTTCGAGGGCGTCGACCACCTGCTCGACGTTATGCCCATCGATGGGGCCGATGTATCGGAAGCCGAACGCGCCGAACAGCATGCCCGGTGCGCTCAAAAAGCCTTGCGTCGCCTCCTCGGCGCGGTCGATAGCACGGTAGAACGTATCCGGAATGATTCCACGCTCGTGAAGACTCTTGAAATGCCGACGAGCAGAAGTCGAGAGTTTGCCGGTGACCGCTCGAGAGAATCCCCAACTCAGCGCTCCAACATTAGGCGCGATCGACATCTCGTTGTCATTGAGCACAACGATCAGCGGTCGATGGAGCTGCCCTGCATGGTTGTAAGCTTCGAAAGCCATTCCTGCGGTCATGCTTCCATCCCCGATCACCGCAGCAACGTGCCGCATCCGCTGACCGGGATAAGAATGGAACGACGCCTCAACCATCCCGGCTGCCGCCGAGATGCTCGTTCCGGCATGCCCGGCGCCGAAGGAGTCGTACTCGCTCTCCTCTCTGCGTAGAAATCCGGAAATGCCGCCGAACTGGCGAACGCGATGGAGCTCCGAACGGCGGCCTGTTAGTATCTTGTGGATGTACCCTTGATGCCCCGTGTCCCACACGATTCGGTCTTCGGGGGTTTCGAGGACATAGTGGAGCGCCACGCTCAGTTCAACGACACCGAGACTTGATGCAAAGTGGCCGCCGATCTGGCTGATGGTGCTGACGAGTTCGTCGCGGAGCTCCCCGCAAAGAGCAGGGAGATGAGACCGACCGAGTTTCCGAATGTCGCTCGGTGCCTTTATAGCGTCGAGCAGCGGAGTTC
>JADYYL010000251.1 GCA_020853655.1 Deltaproteobacteria bacterium | reverse complement strand
TCTCATCACGCGGTCAATGGAGGCGTATCCTCCCCCGCTCCACCTGTGGCTTTCGCTCGCGCTGACGCGATGGACTGGGGACCCGAATATCGCGGGTCATTGGGTCCATCTGATCATGTTGCTCCTCACGCTGGGATTTATCTTCGCCCTGGTGAGGCATCTCGCCGGGAACATTACGGGGATGTTCAGCGTCTTCTTCTATCTCCACACGCGCAATCTCGTGCAACGCATGACCTGCGGTGTCCCGCGCGGATGGGCTGGACCTGTGCTCGCCGCGTTCCTCTACTTTCTCTGTACGAAGAATCACTGGGGCGTGATCCTCACGCTGTTCTTTGGGACGCTGTTGCATCCGCCGTCGGCATTCATGTGCGCTGCCACGTATGGCCTCTATCTCTTCGTCGGAGTTCTCTGGAATCGGACTCGCCTAGAGTTCATGCCGAATTTCGCACGATACCTGGTTGTCGCTCCGATCATCGCCTTCGTCGCATTTGTGACCGTTCAACGTTCTCCGGACATCGGCTCGATGGTGACTTATGAGCAGGCGAAGCGTATTCCCGCGTTGCAGCGGCACGGGGGGCGATTTCCATTTGTGCCGATGAAGGACGCCTTTTTCGAGCTCAATACCGTTGGGATTCAGGCATTCGTCAACCGCTGGGAGCCGGAAGAGATCTGGGTCCGAAGAAATATGACGCCCCTGCTCTACGGATTCTTTTGCGTCCTACTTCTCATCCAGTGGAGAACGCGACGGGAGCTCTTTCCACCCGAGCTGTTGGTTTATGTCATTTCCATTTTTATCGTGTACTTCCTTTCCAGGGAGCTCGCCTACCGGCTCTACGTCCCGGACCGGCATCTTCAGTTTCCGTTGAATACGTTCTTCATCGTTGCGTTCCCCGTCGCGATCTGGCGCTTGTTTCATCCGCTGACGCTTACCGGCGGATTCCGGCAGACCGAGTGGCGTTACGCGCTTCGGCCCTCGGTTGCACTGCTCTACTTAGGCGTCTTCATATTCTGGACTGCGGGTTCGGGCCTTGAGGGACAAGCGAACTTCAACTACCGGATGGATACCCGGCCAGGGCTGTACAGCTACGTCAGGACGACACCGCTCACCAGCATGTTCGCGAGCCATCCAGGGCGAATCGACCCGCTCCAGCTTCTCGGGCAGCGAAAGGCATACGTGACGACGGAGACTGCTCATCCGTTTTACGACGCCTATTACAAAACCATTCAGGAGCGCCTCCAGGTTGTGTTCCGGGCGTTCTACGCCGGAAGCCTTGAAGAGTTGCTCGCGACAGTAGAGCCCGCAAGAATCGACTACTTCGTCTACTTCTACGAGGATTTCCTTCCGGAGAAGATGGCGAAGGCCAGTTACACGCAGCCCTTCCGCAAGTGGGTGAACCGCCTGGCTCAGAAGTACCCGCGGGATCAGTATGTTGGAGTTCGATACGCGTCGGTTCCGCCGGAGGGTGAGTATCCTTTCGTCGCCTATCGAGACGGCGAATGCTTCGTGGTAGATATCGCCAAGCTCAGGGAGTATCTCAATGCCTCCGCTGATGCGAAACCTCAGGATGGAAAGTAATGGGCGCTGACGCCGTAAAGAAGTCTTGCGACGACACCGAGTGCGGTTGCACACCAAATGCGGCAGCATGCCCGGTTCCCTCGCCCGAGCATCCGAGAAGGTTGCTCCGTGTGTGCCTCGCTTCCGCAGTCGTGGCGCTCATTCTCTTTGGTCTTCCCCATCTCGTGGGGTCACCACTTCCCAAAGAGCGACAACTTGCGTTTGTGTGGATGGTTGCAACTCTGTTTGGGATTGGTTCCTGCTACTCCGTCTTTCCGTTTCCTGAGGCGACCAAGAGCCGCTTCATCCCTGATGCAGCGTTCTTCCTTGCTGCGTTCGCCGTTCTCGGGGGAAGCCTGATCCGCTTCTACGCGCTCGATTTCGATTTCCCGCACTTCTATCACCCTGACGAAGCTCGGAAGAGCGGGGTGATCTTGCGGATGATTAAGGGCGACACACTCGATCCCGGGTATTTCCTCCATCCGTCGCTCCTGCTCTACAGCGCGCTGTTTGTCTCGAAAGTTCTCACCTTTCTCGGTGTTGAGTTTGCGAAGGACTCGTTCCTTGCGGTCTACTCCGGGAGAATCGTCAGCGCGTTCTTGGGAAGTGTCTCGATCATCCTCGTCTACGCGATCGGGTCGAAAGCGTTCTCAAGAATGTCCGGTGCGTTTGCGGCCGCGCTGCTCGCGTTCCTTCCTCTGCATGTCACGTGCTCGCGTTACATGAAGGAGGACATCATCTTCTCCACGTTTGGGCTCCTTTCGCTGGTCTTCGTCCTGAACTATCTGCGGTCCGCTCGATCGCGGGATCTGCTCATTGCGTCGTTTATCGGCGGCATCTCGATGGGCTCGAAGTATACCGGAGTTCTGTCCTCACTTTTTATTGCGCTCGCTCCGGTGCTGTTGCTCGGCGGGCAGGCGTTTTCGAAGCGAACTGTTCTCTTGCTGGCGAAATGTGGCGCCTTCTTCGCCCTCGCCTTTCTCCTCTGCTCACCCTTTAGCATCCTCAACTTTGATAAGTTTGCGCACGACTTTGTGGCGGAGGGCAGCCACGTTGTCCGAGGTCACGGTGGGATCTCCATACCGGCATGGGGGGAGTTGTTCACCTACCACCTCGATCGCAGCATCATGGCCGGCGCCACGCCGTATGTCGTGCTGATCGGCCTGTTTGGTGCCGGGGTGTTGTGGACTCGGCGGCGGAGGGAAGATCTGCTCATCTTGTTCGGCATCGTGTTGTTCTATCTCGCGGCGGAGCTCATCAAGGCGAAGCCGATGCCTCAGCCGGAGCGCTACATCTTACCAGTGCTCGCCTTCCTTTCCCTTGCTGGCGCCGAAGGACTCCGAGCGATTTGGTGTCGCACCTGTATCTCTTGGTGGGCGATCGGGGCGCTGCTCATCGCGTCGCCCATGGTTCGGAGTATCGATCTCGCATCCGAGTTGCAAGACGACACGCGACTGAAATCCGCTCGTTGGATTACCGAGAACCTCCCAAAGCGTGCCCGAGTCATGTTGATCGGCGAAGTGAAATATCTGCCGCGCATCTCACAGGTGCGATTTAAGCAGAAGATGACTGGTGCCGAGCGAGGACGCGATCGCATCGGTGTCGATGCACTCCGTCAATCGGAATCAAAGTATATCGTGACGACGAGCCTCTCGTATGATCGTTTTCTGTTGCAGCCGAACGCGGATCCCGTGCTGAAAGAGATCTTCCTCAGCTACGACCGGGAATTTGAACTGCTGAAAGAGATTCGGCCTCGGTTCGGGAGCTACGGCTTTCACAATCCGACGATCAAGATCTACCGAATTCGATGATCGTTGGGCGTTGATGCGCCAACAAGCCCGGGTTGTCCCGTGCATGAGTTGTTCTTTCCTTCACAAAGATGAGTGAGCATTGAGAAGCTTTGTTGGCGCCTCGCGCGAACAAAGAGAGGATGGAGGTGACCAGAATGCTGACGATTGCGGATACCCACAAGGACCCCGACCTGTTCCGAAAGACCTACGGTCGGGTCGTCATCGGAGTGAATACGCGCAGGCTCCCCCTGCGAGTACCGAACGAGTTTGCGATCGAAGTGACTATGCAGTTCATCGCTGCGGTTGTTGCGCACCCGTTTGACGAGCCGCTCGAGCTGAAACCCGCGACGGCGGACGCCATCGCGACGTTCTATCAGTGGCTGCTGACCCGTAAGGGTCCGACCGGGTCCGTTCCGCCAATCGCGACGGAGGATGATGTCGTGGAGTTCCTTCTCTCGGAGAAGGGACCAATCGTGCTGGGGCGGAACTAGCTGGAGGCTCTCAACGTCGATACACGTGTGAACGTATACGTGTCGACGTTGAGAGCGACTGCCGCGACTATCGATATTGGAAAGGTTTGTGAGCAGACGTGCTCGATGGTTCACACTCTCTTTGTTTCCATTCTCACCCTCCGAAAAAGTCAGAGCTCTGACGGAGTTGATGAGGTGTTCTCGGGCTAAAATGGCGAAGAACATTCGGATGAAGATGTTGTTCAAGCGGGGCACGCAACAGAGGCGTTCCCCGCAGCGAGAGGAGGCGTAGAGGATTGTTGAATATCCTCGTCTTAAAACTCCCAGCGCTCCGGACTCCGCCACAATCTTGAGAGCAGCAACTCTTTCTCATAGACGAGTTCTTTCGGGAGCCGGTCGTAGAGCTTGATGAAGAGCTCCTCATGTTGCAAGACCTCTCGCTTCCAGGCCTCGCGATCAACCGCCATGACCTCGCTGAACTGCTCCTTGCTGTAGTCAAGGCCGTCCCAGCAAAGATCTTCGTGGCGGGGCATCCAACCGATGGGGCTCTCGGTTGCCTTGGCACGACCGTTGACCCGATCGATGATCCACGACAACACACGCATGTTCTCGCTGAATCCGGGCCACAGGAACTTCCCATCTGCTCCTTTGCGGAACCAGTTCACACAAAAGATTCGGGGTGGATTCTTGAGCGTCCGGCCGAATTGCAGCCAGTGATTGAAGTAGTCCGCCATGTGGTAGCCGCAGAACGGTAGCATCGCAAATGGATCGCGGCGAACTTCGCCGATGGTTCCCGCCGCTGCCGCTGTCATCTCAGAACCAAGCGTAGAAGCGACATAGACGCCGTGTGACCAGTTGAACGACTGAAGCGCGAGCGGCACGATATCGCTCCGTCGTGACCCAAAGATGAATGCGCTGATCGGAACGCCCTCAGGCTTCTCCCAGTCAGGATCAATCGTGGGGCACTGTGAGGCTGGTGCCGTAAAGCGCGAGTTTGGATGGGCCGCCTTCGTTCCGCTGGTCGGGGTCCACTCGCGTCGCTGCCAATCCATCAGCTTGGCCGGCGGTGTATCTGTCATTCCTTCCCACCAAACGCCGCCTTCAGGTGTGAGCGCAACGTTCGTGAAGAACGCGTTCTTCGCAAGCGCCTTCATCGCGTTCGGATTCGACTTTATCGAAGTGCCGGGAGCGACGCCGAAGAACCCCGCCTCCGGGTTGATCGCGTAAAGCCTTCCGTCCGCTCCAGGCTTGATCCACGCGATGTCATCTCCGACAGTGCGGATTTTCCACCCGTTATAACTTGTTGGAGGTACCAGCATTGCGAAATTCGTCTTCCCACATGCGCTCGGGAATGCCGCGGCGACATATGTCTTCTCGCCCTGTGGGCTCTCGACCCCGAGAATGAGCATGTGCTCGGCGAGCCACCCCTCGTCTCGCGCCATCGCGGATGCGATGCGGAGCGCGAAGCATTTCTTGCCCAGCAGCGAGTTGCCTCCGTAGCCGCTCCCATAGGACCAGATCGCGCGCTCCTCTGGGAAATGCACGATGTACTTCTCGTCCTTGTTGCACGGCCATACGGCGCTCTTCTCGCCCTGCTTGAGCGGAGCGCCGACCGAGTGGAGGCATGGGACGAAATCGCCGCTCCCAAGCGAATCAAGGACTGGCTTTCCCATCCGCGTCATGATGCGCATGCTGCACGCGACGTAGGGAGAGTCTGTGATCTGCACTCCCACGTGCGCGAGAGGCGAACCGATGGGTCCCATGCTGAATGGGACGACATACATCGTTCGACCCGCCATCGAGCCTTCAAACACTCGAAGGAGCGTCTGCTTCATCTCTTTCGGTGCGACCCAGTTATTGGTCGGCCCGGCATCAACGCGGCGGAGGCTGCAGATGAATGTGCGGTCCTCTACGCGCGCAACGTCCGAAGGGTCGGAGAGAGCGAGATACGAATTCGGGAAGAGGTCGGGATTGAGCTTCGTGATCATCCCAGTCTCGACCATCATGGAGCACAACGCATTGTACTCTTCCTCCGAACCGTCACACCAATGAACGGTGCGTGGCTTACAGAGCCGGGCGCACTCATCAACCCAGTTTCGAAGACGTTCATTGGTGGAATGAGAGTCTACTGCCGAGGATGACATAACGAGGATCAATCCGTTGTGGTTGTTCGAAAGAATCTCGGCGAGCGAGTCGCGAACGCGACTGACCACGAAACCGTGGATACACTTCGGAGAGAATCTAGAGCTTGTTCGACACTCCGTAGCGCAGGCGACTCAGGAAACTTCGCGGAAACCTCCTCAGAGAGGGAGTTTCGAACCACGTTCATCGGAGAAGAGCGATCTTGGGGAGGCTCGTCTTCGATTGGTTCGAGAGCCATGGACGACGCGCTACGCGGCGCCGTTCACGCCACTATTCATACAACCGTGTCTGATTTCCGTCGAACGCAAAGCACGAAAAATTGCATCGAGAAGGAACGGGGCGCCTATTCACAGAACGAGTGTTCTGGTGGTTTATTTCTTTTTAGGCGCGAATATGAGGAGCGACGGGCTCGCCACGTAGACTGATGAATACGTCCCAATCAGAATTCCTACGAGAAGCGTAAAAGCGAGATCGCTTACTGCGCCACCACCGAAAAGCCAAAGAGTGAGGCAGACGAAAACAACGGTGACCGACGTGATGATCGTGCGGCTCAATGTCTCGTTAATGCTGAGGTTGATAATCTCTGCCATTGATTTGCCGTGGACCTCTGCCGCCTCTCCCTTCTTCGCTGCAGAGC
Source organism: Deltaproteobacteria bacterium (assembly GCA_020853655.1). Lineage (GTDB taxonomy): Bacteria > Bdellovibrionota_C > UBA2361 > SZUA-149 > JADYYL01 > JADYYL01. Next base: position 1,167 of record JADYYL010000251.1, on the reverse strand, counting down.
CCGTCTTGTTCGCTTTCGCGAGGTTCTCTCGGATCCGATCGTAGATGATGATGGTGTCGTTGACTGAATATCCGATGATCGTCAAAACCGCGGCGAGCGTCGCTGCGCCGATCTCCCGTCCCGAGAGGACGGTAGCGCCAGCCGCGATGATCGCATCATGCGTCAGAGCGAAAACCGCACCAAACGCGAAGATAAAGCTAAAGCGAATCGTGACGTAAAGCATAATGCCGATCAATCCGATCACGCCGGCTATCAGGGCATCGCGGCGTATCTGCTCTCCAATGACCGGACCGACGAAATCTTCCCGCAGAATCTGATATGAATTCTCTGAGATCCCTTGGAACACCGCGCGGACCGATGCTGTCAGATCTTCCGTCGCGCGAGCGCCAACCCGGACCGAGAAATCGCTCTCGCGATCCTCGAACTTCTGCACGACGGCATCGGTGAACCCCGCCTTCTCAAGGGCTCCGCGAAGCGTGCCGAGAGGCATCGGCTTCTCGAAGTGAACGACGAATTCGTTTCCTCCACGGAAATCGACGCCATACTTCGCATCTCCAGCCTTCACCCAAAAGAACACGGCGATCGCAACGAGAACGAGCGAAATAGCCATGGAGACCCATTTCAGGCCCATGAAATCGATATTGGTCTTCCGACGAATGAGCTCCATGCGATCCTTAAATGCTGAGGCGACCTTGCGAATCCTTCATCTCGAAGAGCTCAAAACCGAGGCGCGAGATGTAGAGTGCGGCGAAAAGGGTTGTCACGATGCCGAGGCTGAGCGTCACGGCGAAACCTTTAATCGGTCCCGTTCCAAATATGTAGAGCACGATACCGGTCAGCAAACTGGTGACGTTCGCGTCGAGAATCGTCCAGTGAGCCTTATCGAAGCCAGCATCAACAGCGACGCGGTCGGGAGATCCACGTCGAAGCTCTTCACGAATACGCTCAAAGATGATCACGTTCGAGTCGACCGCCATCCCAAGCGTAAGCGCCAGCCCGGCGATTCCGGGAAGCGTCAGGGTCGCCCCAAAAAGCGAGAGGCAGGCGAGGAGGAGGCACATGTTGATCGCTGTGCACACGACCGCTTGGAAGCCAGACTTGCGATAATACGTCACCATGAAGACACAGACGAGAACCGCTCCGATCGCCGTTGCGGTAATGCCGCTC
>JADYYL010000250.1 GCA_020853655.1 Deltaproteobacteria bacterium | reverse complement strand
GGTTTGGTGACGTCTTTGTTAGGCGCGCCTGGAAAGAGACCGGGTTGGCTCCGGAAGAGGCGGGTCAGTGGATGTCCTCTGGATTTTCCGCGGCGAAGGCGTCGCTGTGGGCGAAGTGGCAGATAGCGCCACTGGATGCATCTCGGTGGCTCTTGCATAACTTCGACAGTCCGCAAGAAGTGAAGTTGTGGATGAGAGGCGGATTTGAACCGCAAGAGGCTCGCGTGTGGGCGGAACGGTGCCCGCTGCCGCTCGAATCGGTGATTCAGTTCCGGAAGGTAGGGTTTGAGGATGCCGACCTGGCGTACCGATGGTCGGCGGTGTTGCAGCTGCCCGTGGAAGCGGCGCGATGGCACGAACTGGGCTTTACCCCAGACGAGACCCAGGAGTGGCGCGAGCTCGGCTTCTTCGAAGCGCACCAGGCGTACGATTGGAAGCAACGGGGGTTCACACCAGCGTCGGCTCTCCGGGAGTTCAACTCCTAGGATCGTATCAGATACGGTTCCGGATTATCACCCACTTAAACCAACCCATTCCTCACTCCCGAGAGTGAGACGCTCACATCAATCACGCCGATCACCCCAAGGAGATCTAAACTTTGGAGGTAAAATGGCCCTACATCCGCGTATTGAAACTCCCGACACGCCGTGCCTTTGCACCAGCCGGACCCGAAACTCTGAGCTCTGGTTCGTCAACAACGAGCGTCTCCATGACGCCATCCTAGGATATCTTGCGAAGTACACGGACACTTACCAAGCAACCCTGTACGCCTTCGCAATCGAAGGAAATCACCTGCACACCGATATCCTCTTCCCGCAGGAGAATCGCTCGGGGTTCATGCGAGCCTTCAATTCACAGGTGGCTCGATCCGTTCAGCGACTCGTCCCCGAATTCCCCGGGGGCTCAGTGCTCGGACGACGCTATTCAAACGAGATTCTCCCCGACGGGGCGGACCTCGAGGAATACTTTTTTTATGTCGCTCTCCAACCAGTGCAGGACGGCCAAGTCGAATTTATTCGGGACTTCGACGGCTATCACTTCTTTCACGATGCGGTGTACGGAATCGAGCGAGAGTTCAAGGTCGTCGACTATAAGAGGTTCAACGCCGCCAGGAAGAAGAACCCCGGTGCGCTTCTGCTCGACTTCATCACGACCTACACCCTTAAATACGAACGACTTCCGGGATACGAACACCTCTCCCAGAAGGACTACGCGAAGCTGATGTACAAGAAGCTGGAGAAACGGCGACTGAAAATCGTTGCAGATCGCCGCGCTGCTGGGCTCGGATTTGCTGGTCGGGTTCGCCGCAGCCTCGTCATACCTGGCTCCCGGCCGTTTTCCACGAAACGTTCAAGTCGCCATTCTCACCGTCCTCGAGTCCTCTCCGTATGCCCGATTCGCCGTGCGGAATGGCTGCGCTGGTATTTTGAGATCTACGATCAGTACAAAGCCGCGTCGAAATTGTTTCGCGCGGGATTTCTCGATACGGTTTTCCCCTCGGGGACTTACCGACCGTGGACGAAATACTCCGCGGCGCAACTTACCGCTCCGAACTAGTTGCTGAGATTGGGCATCCTCTGAGAAGACGACGTGGAGCTTGAGCTCCGGCTGGAGAGGTGTGTCCAGAGTGCAGAAAATCAACGTTTTGCCCTTGAAAGCAGGCGCTGATTCCCACCCGAAATGTCCACAAAACGGTCCGCAGCGCTCGTCGAAGGTCGTTTCTCGCGCGCTGCGTGACGAAGTGCATGATCTTTGGAGACCGTATCTGATACGTTTTCTAAATGGAGAATCAGAAAGCGTTAGCAAGATTACGAACCATCGCCCGGGCCTCGGACGCGTTAATCACCGTCCCTGGGACGAACCTGAAGTTTGGCCTCGATGGTATCCTCGGGCTCGTGCCTGGTATCGGCGATGCCGCGGGGTTGTTCATTGGATTTTACGTCGTCATCGAGGCTGCGCGGATGGGAGCGTCCACGGCGCTCCTCGTGAGGATGCTCGGTAACATCGCGCTCGACGCCATTGTGGGCGCGGTTCCAGTTATAGGAGACCTGTTCGACCTCGCTTACGGCGCGAACTTGAGAAACGTGCGGCTCATTGAGCGGCATGTGGGCATCGAAAACACCGTCTCTGATACCGTTCCGAAGCGAAGACTCAAGCTAGCGGCGCTGACCTTCCTCGCGGTCGCGTTTGCGACAATTCTGGCTGGAGTGGTGGGTACAATCGCGCTCCTGGCGGCCATGCTCCGAGCCCTTTAGGTCCCGACCTAGTTGCGGTCAAGAGCGCCATTCCGCACTCGATTCACCACAAACGCGGGCTCAAGAAACTGATCCCCGTCACGCTCAACAAAGGCCAGGCGAGTCAGCGCCCCCGACTGCTCGGGCGTCGCCAAGACTCGCTCGATTATCTCTGTCCCCCTCGGCCGATGCTCCGCGATTCGCCGCAGCACGCTCATGAGATCCGCATGAATCGCCGCGCCCGACACGAAAGGTTTCGTCCCAAACCGCTTCCCGAACTCGCGCCGGAACTCTCGTGCCACGCCGATCGAAACAAACCACGCATCGCTCAAACCGGGCTCCGCGAGCTCCCCTTGCTGCTCGGGATCGATGACGTCACATCCAAAAATCGCTCCCGTCATCCCTATCATTCGTGCCTCTCGTGCAACAATCCACGGCGCATTCAGGCACGTAAACACGTCTCGCACTCCCCGTTTCTGCGCGGCAATCAACCCATCAGTATAACTCCGTTGCGTGTCCCGCCGAAACTCCTCAGACACGATCATCGAGGTTGGAAATGATCTCTTAAACCCGTCAACGATCCCGCGACTATACCCAGCATCCTCTGCGAACACCGCCACCGCGCGCATCCCCCTCATCTTTGCCTCGCCGGCAATCGCTTCCCCTTCCCGCACCGCACTGGGCATCGTCCGAATCACAAATCGACGTCCACGCGCCACATCCTCAGTTCGCGTCCATGCGAATGTGGGTATCCCCGCCGCCTCTGCAAGCGGAGCAATCGTATTCGAGATCGGCGCCCCGATCAGGATCAGCGCATGATACTTTTGCTCGCCGCTGAGTTTCTCAAACGCAGCCCTTATCGAAGCCTCATCCCCTCCCATTTCTACGTCGGTGACACGCACCGGGTCCGTGCCCTTGAGTGTCTCGTTGTAGTAGGAGAGGCCTTCTTTCGTGGTCTCACAGAGAATCCTCTGGGGTCCAGTGAACGTCCCGATGAAAGCAACTTCGAGCTTTGGAACTGAATTGGTCTGAGCCATCGCACAAGGCGCCCACGCCCCGGCGAGGAGAACCCCCAAAAGCACCGGTGACAGGCTTCGCCTCGCGCTAGCCCTGCGACTGCTTCTCGTAGAGCTGCGCATATTCGATATCGAGTGCGTCATAGGCCTTCTTCAGGTCGAGATACTTCCGGTTGAGAAGCGTAATCTGCTCCCCGTAAAAGTGAAGCTTCTCCTGAATGTTGACCATCTCAGGTCGCGCCGCGAGAAGAATCGCTCCTGCGTCGACTCCCACTTCGCTCGCGATCTTGTCGAGCGTAATAACGAGATTCTCAACTTGCGTTCGCAGTCGCTGATTTTGACTCTCAAGATCACGCTCTCGAGCTCGCAACATCTCGATCTCCCGCGACGCTTCAACGCTACTATTCTCGAGCTCTTTTTGAATCTCCTCCAATTCTCGAAGACGAAGATCGACTGCCTCCATCTCCGACTGGATGATCGTCCCTCGCCCCTTCTCGGAGCGCAGCGCCTCCTCCTCATGCTCGTTATCCGCCTTCGCCTGCGCGACGATGTCCGTGGAAACAAGCCCGAGTCCCAACTCCGCAAGCTCCCGGAGCAAACCTTGTTTCTCCTTCAGCTCGGTCTCGATAACCTTGAGATTGTCGATCATCACCGCTTTTCGCTCCGCCACCTGGCTAAAGAGCGAGAAGACGACAAACCCCGTCGTGCCGACGCAAACAAGGACGATGAGAATTATCCAAATCATGAATGCGCTTCGTTCACAGAGTTACGCTTCCGTTTCTGCCGCGGCTTCTTCACCTTCCGGCGCTTGCGCCGGTGCGGTCGTTTCATCCGGAGTATTGCCGAATACGTCCTTTACCAATTCGAACGTTGTCAGATCTTCAGGTGTTACCTTCCGTCGAGTCGACGATGCTTTTTCCTTGAGCATGTCGATGTCGCTCGCCAACGCGGGCGGACGGGCATACTTCTTCTCTCGCTGCGGCAGGCCTTTCCCGAAATCCAGCTTTTTCTTCACGTAGAAAATAAGCCCCCCGCTCCAGGCAAGCGAGAGAACGACCCCAACGATTCCGATGATGTCGTTCATACCAAAAGACGAGGCTGCGGATTCCCCCTCCGCCCCTTCTTCGACGACGTCTTCGCCGGTGACCTCTTCGGCCCCCTCAGTCGCTCCTTCGTGAGCGTCGGCCGCTTCTTCGTGCCCCTCGGCGCCAGGCTCGGCGTGCCCCGATTTCCCCTTCGTCGGCGCATGCGCGACATACTCAATGGGCTCGCTGACGTTCGTCACGTCATGCTTGTCTTTGTCCTTCGCCTTCATCCGCCCGGTGATTTTGAACGTGCCGGTTCCAAGTTTCTCAGGTGCAAACTCGTAAACTCCGTTCTTTGAGTCGAGCGTATCGACCTTATAGGCCAGAGTCTTTCCACCTTCCTTTTCCGCGATAAGGCGAACTTCGAGATCTTTCAGCTTTACTGCTTCCGATCCGATGCTCAGGACGAACTTATCTTTCGTTCCGGCGAACTCATCTCCCTTCTTCAGCACAAGGTCGACCGCTCCCTTCGAAACCGAGAAGGGAAGTTGTTGCTGCCGCGTGAACGTCGGCGAGGTCACACCGACCAACGCACGATACTCCCCTTCTTCTTCGAGCTTGACCTGCGCTGCGAATATTCCATCTCCGGCGACCTGGTCGCCGTCATTGCCGTTGTCGACCATCGCTCCAGCCGCGATTGACTTCCCGGAGCGGGTGTTGAGCACCTTGTACTGATAAAATGTAATGTCCTTCAGCCCACTCTCTTGAAACGGCTTGCCGTCTGCAACGAGGCGCGCAAAGAACACCACGGTTTCACCGACTTTGAAGTTGGTCTTCGGCCATCGAACCTGCACCTGCAGATCCGTCAACAAGGTCGCATAGCCTTCTGGCTGCTCCACCCCGCGAACTCCCCAAGGCCCCGGCGCTGGCTTTACCAACGTCACGATGTCGAACAGCTCACCGCGATACCATTTCGATCCAAGCGGAAACTCAATGTGCGTAAACGTCTCGCCCTTTGGACTCACCAACGAAACGGTTTGCTCGGGGGATGTGCGAGATATGTAAAAAGTCGCCTCTCGGATCGAAGAGTCGATTTCAAAACCACCGCCATCCAGCGGCGTCACCTGAGGCTTCTTCAAAGCCAGGAACAGATCCGAGAACTTCATGTGGATCGTGTTCACGTCCTGCGCATACCAGCTCAGAGATTCCGTCGCCTTGGACATGTCGGAGAGCAGCACACGATCTGCTTCTTCGCTCATCGCGAGCGAGTACAACCGCATCTGTGAATTTTTATATTCGGCGAGGTCACTTTCAAAAAGTTTCTTCACCAAATCTTCCGGCAACCCATTTTCGGGATGGGGATCCATCTGACCATCGCTGAGTAACACCACGGCTCGCGTTGCATTCGTGCGGCCCTTCTCGGCAAGCATCGCATGCGCGGCGATCACCGGAGCGGAGAGGTTCGTGAATCCGCCTTTCTCCGAAATTTGATCGATGACCCTCTCGATTTCTGGTGCGGTTTCAGCCTTCACTTCAGTAAAATCGAGCAACTGTCGTGCGTCTTTATCGAACTCGAAAACGGCGACCCGATCTTTCTCGCCCAGAAAGCGAACAAACAGCTTCGCCGCCTGGATCCGGAGACGATTCGGATCGGTTCGTTGCATGCTGCCCGAGCTGTCGATCACAAGAACCGCGTCGATCGGGGGAACCTCCCCAAGCTGACCATCGAAACTGGCGTTGGTGACTTTCGTGTCAGATCCAACGGCATTCACCGCCTCGTTGGTGATGTCGTGAGCACCGGGAACGGGCGAGGGCTTCTTCAGTGGCCGCTTCTTCCGGTATCGCTTCTCGCCGCCCTTCTTCTCACCGTGACCTCCAGAGGCTGGCTTCTTTGCCTCTCCATGGCCACCAGATGCAGGTTTCTTCGCACCGTGATCCGCCTTCTTCTTTGGAGGATCTGATGCAAAAACATTCGTCGCTGGAAACGACATCACAAGCGAAGCTGCGACTACTATAGCCAGCGCATACACGATCGCCCGACGCAACAGAGGAACGCTGGGCGATTCTCCTCGTCCGCTGAAACCTTGCTGAGTGGCGGTTCGTTCGTCTTTCACGGTTCGACTCGCACGGAGATGATTCGATCCCCTTTTCGTAACCGTTCGACGACGTCCATCCCAGAGCGCACATTCGCGAACACAGTATAGAGACCGTCGATATGAGGCGCTGGAGCCAGACAGATATAGAACTGGCTCCCGTTCGACAGCCGCTCCGGATTGATCTGATCCGAGAGCCGAGCCATGCCGAGACTCCCACGTTCATGCCGGACATTCGAAAACTCTGGAGGAAGCATGTAGCCGGGACCACCTTTTCCGTTCCCCTTCGGGTCGCCGCCTTGAATCGCAAATCCTGGCTCGTAACGATGAAAGGTCAGACCCGAGTAAAAATTCCGCTTCGCGAGGTATTCGAAGTTTCGTACCGTCGTTGGTGCGACCTCTCGTAGGAACTCGATTCGAAACGAACCTTTTTCGGTTTCGATTACGGCGCTGCGTGGAAGCTCCTGCGCACTGCGCGGTAGCGGAAACGGCAGCGGCTTTTCCACAGCCAAAGCAGAAGTCCCCCAAACGAGAGTCGACTGCGCAACGGCGAGAGCCGCGACCAGCAAGAGACAACGAAGTTGGAGCCGCAGTTTCATCCGTTCCGAACCTTTTCTATGACGGAAATATCTTAAAACGTTTCAGCCGCTTTGTCCGTCAGAATTCGTCGCTCGACAGATAGTCCTGGTCCTGAAGCTGAAGCTCATCGAGTGTAGGGGCAGCCTCGCCGCTCGGTTCTTCACCGCTCTTAAAGTATTCGATGAACGCGCCGGGGAGCGATGGATCAACGGGTCGACCGCCCGCGAGATCGATCGCCACCGGGACCACGCCATCCGGAATGTTGAAATCGATGGCGGGTTGATCTTTGAGAAACTCTTGCATGAAGTAGATAAACATCGGCGCGGCTGCCTTTCCGCCGGTTTCCTGCTTCCCCATTGGTCTCTTCACGTCGAAACCGGTCCAGCCTCCAGCAGCCCAATCCGTCGTATAACCGATAAACCAGGCGTCCATATGATCGTTCGTCGTGCCTGTCTTTCCGCCAACGGGCCTTCCAAGAACCTTCACGGAGGTTGCAGTTCCGAGTTCCACGACGCCCTTCATCATATTCGCCATCAAAAACGCCGTCTCTTCGCTGAGCGCCTGCTTGTGCTGCGGCCGCTTCTCGTAAATGGTCTCGCCACTTCGATCGACAATCGACGAGACGATGACTGAGTCAGCAAGACGACCGCCAGCGGCGAATGTACCGTAGGCACGGACCATCTCCAGCGGGATCACCTCAGGCGTGCCGAGCGCGATCGAGAGGTTCTTGTCGATTGGCGTCGTAATTCCGAGATTTCGTGCGGATTGGATCCCGCGATCAACCCCGAGTTTTGTCAGCAGAAACACCGAGACGACGTTCCGCGAACGCTCCAATGCACGACGGAGCGTGATCGGACCGAGAAACTTTCCATCAAAGTTCCCTGGTGACCACACTTGCCCGTTACCGGCGACCAGGCTGATGGGCGAATCGGGAACGATGGTCGACGGCGTGTAGCGAAGCGTGTCGAGCGCAGCGACGTAAATAAACGGCTTAAAAGAGGAGCCGGGCTGCAAGTGCCCCTGCGTTGCTCTGTTGAACACGCTGCGCCTGTAGTCATACCCGCCAATCGTGGCGATAACTTCACCGGTCAACACGTTCAACGCGC
>JADYYL010000249.1 GCA_020853655.1 Deltaproteobacteria bacterium | reverse complement strand
TACCCCTGAGTCGTTGGATGTCATTGTGACCTCAGGCCGCCGTCAGCGTCTGCTTGTGCTCTGCGCGCCGCGAGAGCTTCGGGGGGAGATCGTGGGTTCTGAGGCGGTCGGTGGACCAAAACTGAAACTCGTGGGCCAGTCCGAGATACTTCCGAATCCGATCAGTATCCTCCGAAGTGCCGCAAACAGTCCGTATGTTTGGGCGGTCGAGAAAAGCGGAGAGCTCTACGTTTTCGATTCGCGAAAGCTGCTCGCGGACGCAGCTGGAATTTTCAACGTCTGTTTAGGGTGAACTCATGAAGGATGTCGACACCAATGTTTCCTTCCCGGCAGTGGAGCGGGACATCCTCCAGTATTGGAAAGCGAACGATATTTTTCAGCGCTCAATGGCTCCGAACTTGGCGACGACGCTGGGTCAGGGAGAGCACGGCGAGAAGCGCAAGGCATTCGTGTTCTACGACGGCCCTCCGTTTGCCACGGGACTGCCGCACTACGGGAACATCCTCGCAGGTCTGATCAAAGATGTGATTGGGCGCTTTTTTACGATGAAGGGGTATTACGTCGAGCGCCGATTCGGATGGGACTGTCACGGTCTCCCGGTCGAGTTCGAGATGCAGAAGCAGCTTCAGCTCAACGGAGCGAAAGAGATCCGCGAGTACGGAATCGCGAAGTTCAACGAGGCGTGCCGTGGAATCGTCCTGCAGTACACTGAAGAGTGGAAGCGTTTTGTTGAGCGTTCCGGTCGATGGGTCGATATGGATCACTCCTATCGAACGATGGATCTCGACTTCATGGAGTCGATTTGGTGGGTCATCCGCCGCCTGTGGGATCGGGGACTACTCTATGAAGGCGCGAAGTGCGTTCCTTATTCCTTCGGGCTGAGCACGCCGCTGAGCAACTTCGAAGTCAATTTGAACTACAAGGACGTGCAAGATCCGGCCGTGACGGTGAGAGCGACGCTCCTCACCGATGTGCGCACAAAGTTCGGATTCTCCGATGCGCCGAACTGGCCTGCCGCGGTGTATATCTGGACGACGACTCCATGGACTTTGCCGAGTAACTTGGCGATGGCCGTCGGTCCCGAGCTCGAGTACGTCTTCGTCGCGAATCCGGCGAATAAAGAGCTCGTCTTGATGTCCAAGACGCTCGCTCCGAACCATTTCCCGACTTTGGAGAGCAAGGAACAGCACGCAGACGGCGCGCCGTATATCGTCGGCACCGTTCGGGGCTCCGATCTCGTCGGGCTGGAGTACTCTCCATTCTTCCCGCACTTCGAATCGAAGCGGGCGGAAGGTGGATTCCAAATCTATCCCGGCGACTTCGTCAGCGAAGAGGACGGAACTGGGGTCGTCCACCTCGCTTCGTTCGGCGAGGATGACGTTGCGGTGTTCGTTAAGTATGGCCTGCCTATCGTCGATCCGCTCGATGAGAATGCGTGTTTTACAGACGCAGTCCCGGAGTTTGCCGGATTGAACGTCAAGGACGCTGACCCGAAGGTCATCGCATGGTTGAAGGAGCGCGGCGCGCTGGTACAGCACCGCACCATCGAGCATAGTTACCCGTTTTGTTATCGAACCCAGACGCCGTTGATCTACCGATCCATCTCCACTTGGTTTGTGAAGGTGGAGGAGATTCGCGATGAATTGGTGCAGATGAACCAACTCGTGCACTGGGTGCCCGAGCACATCCGCGACGGACGGATGGGGAAGTGGCTCGAGGGCTCCCGAGACTGGGCTATTTCGCGCAATCGCTTTTGGGGCACGCCAATTCCGATTTGGCGATGCGAGAGCTGTGCGCAGATTTTGTGTGTCGGTTCCGTCGATGAGCTTCGCGATCTTACGCGAGCTGAGATCACGGACATTCACAGCCATTTCGTCGATGAGCTGACGTTCCCCTGTGGAAAATGTCAGGGAGTCATGCGCCGGGTTCCGGAGGTCCTGGATTGCTGGTTTGAGAGCGGTTCGATGCCGTATGCTCAGGCGCATTATCCATTTGAGGGGAAGGAAAAGTTCGAGCGAAATTTCCCCGCCGATTTCATTGGCGAGGGGCTCGATCAGACCCGCGGCTGGTTCTACACATTGCTCGTGCTCTCGACCGCACTGTTTGGCCGACCGGCGTTCAAGAACGTCATCGTGAACGGCATCATCCTCGCCGAGGATGGAAAAAAGATGTCGAAGTCGCTGAAGAACTTTCCGCCACCCGATGAAGTGATGGAGGAGATTGGGGCCGACGCGTTGCGACTCTATCTCCTTTCTTCCGCTGTTACGCGGGGCGAAGAGATTCGATTCAGCAAGAACGCAGTGCGAGACGTCGTTCGGCAAACTGTGCTTCCGCTCTGGAACGCCTATAACTTTCTGGTTACCTACGCGCGAGTCGACGGCTGGACGCCGGCCAATCGCCTGGCGGAATCCTCTCCGAACCTCTTGGATCGCTGGATCCTGTCGAAGATGGCGACGCTGACGAAGGGCGTTGATGCGGCACTGAGTTCGTATCACCTCTATGCGGCGGCCGGCCCGATCCTCGACTTCGTCGATCAGCTCACGAATTGGTATATCCGGTTGAACCGACGCCGCTTCTGGGCGGGGAACCTGGGCACCGAGAAGCAAGACAAACTCCACGCCTACACAACGCTTCATCGTGTGCTGCTGTCGTTCGCTCGAGTGCTTGCGCCTCTTGCGCCGTTCCTGAGCGAGGAGATGTTTCTCAATCTTCGCCGTGGGATTCCGGAGTTGCAGGTCGACAGCGTGCACTTGCTTCCTTATCCCTCGGTCGAAGAGTTTAGCGATGTCACGATCGACGCGGATCTCGAAGAAGCCATGGAGCTCTTCGAGGAGGTGATCATTCTCGGTCGAACGATCCGCAACGATCACAATCTCAAGGTGCGACAACCGCTTCAGAAGATCACGGTCATCCACCCGAATGGTGATGTGCTCGGTCGGCTTCAGATTTTCGAGAGCTATATCCGAGAGGAGCTGAACGTGAAGTCGGTTGAGTACTCTTCGGATGAAGACAGCTTTGTGTCGCTGAAGGCCCAGTTAAACTTGAAGTTGTTGGGCCGCCAGCTCGGGCCAAAACTCGGTGGCGAGGGGATGCAACGTCTGCGAGAGAAGGTCGAGACGCTTCCAACGTCGGAATTGCGCGCGCTCGAAGCCGGAGAGCGCGTCACTCTCGAGGGTGTGGAGCTCGAACTCGAGCACGTGCTGTTGAAGCGCGTCATCAAGCCCGGAGCGGAGGCTTCCGCCTCGAGCGGTGAGGTCACGGTCGTACTTGATACGAATCTGACGCAGGAACTTCGGCTCGAGGGGCTTTCAAGAGAGTTCGTGAATCGAATTCAGAAGCTTCGCAAAGATTTGGGGCTGTCCGTCACCGATCGCATAATGGTGCGCTATATGACGGCGTGTTCCAAATTGCAGACCGCGCTCACTGAGCAACGCGACTACGTGATGAGAGAGACTCTGGCCGTTGAACTCACCGATGTGCGGGTTGCTGGTGAGCTCAAAGCGACAGCGAAGAGCACTTCGTCGCAAGAGATTGACGGGAAGCCGGTCGTCATCTCGATCACGCGGATTGACGCGATCTAGCAGACTGTGAGAAGGCGCGACCGTGCGAGCACTGAACGTTCCCGCGGGGCAGTGAATGCTCTATCAAACGCCCGGATGGTGTTTATCGAACGCGCAAAGTCGCAATAATGAAGACTCACTTATGAAGACGAAATGAAGATCCATCTGCCGACTGTTTTGCCTCTGGTCTTGTTCTTCGCTCTGATGTTGACGTTGGACCAACTGACGACAGAGTGGGTCTTGTCGACCCTTCGGATGGGCCATTCGATAACTGTGATCCCCGGGTTTTTTGATCTGTCGCTTGTCTATAATCCAGGGGCTGCTTTCGGAATGTTCGCCGATCTCCCGGAACAAACCCGAAAGATCGCACTCGTCTCCGTCGGCGTCATCGCCCTCATCATCGTCGGCCGGCTGCTCATTGTCGACGCGCGGCAGGATCGAGTCGCCCAGTATGCACTTGCTGGGATCCTCTCCGGTGCATTCGGCAACATCATCGACCGGCTTCGGTTCGGCGCCGTTATCGATT
>JADYYL010000248.1 GCA_020853655.1 Deltaproteobacteria bacterium | reverse complement strand
TAAGAAAGATGAAAGCGGCAGGTGACGAGCACAGTATCGAGTAGGGGCTCCAGCTAGGCCGATGGGTTTGGTGCCCATAAGCGAGTGAGGCCTCCATCGCGTTCAAAGCTATTCACGACCACCTCTCCGGAGAACTCCGTAGTATCCTGATCCCAGCCGCACTGGCTTTGGGACAAGGTGGGTGACATGAACTCCCGCGACTTCGATTCCAAATGCTCGTCGATCCTGCCGCCCCCTAGGTCGTCGTTGGGTTCTGCTGCGATCCACCGTGTGGGCATCCAAGGCGCCGCGCGTTGCCAACCAAGACCTCGGGGATTGAGGAAAAAACCTGAAGGGTCTCCTCAAGAAGAACGACCGAGATCGATCTTCTTGAGGAGAGAACCGAAGGCGAGGAATTCTACCAGAGAATCGGAGTAAATCAAAGGTTATCAACACTTCGATATTGCGCCCCCGTGGTCATTGGACGGCGGGGAGAACTGAAAGATTGCGAGAGGTTAAAAGGACCGTTTGTGGGTTGCTCAGTGAACCCTTGATAAGTCCCGTCAAATGCCTTTAATGCGTCTATCGCCGACGAGAAGCGTTGTCACCGTGTCCTTCGCATTGGGGTCCAGCGCGCGTCGCCTTGCCTGTCTGGGGTAACTCATTCGCCCGGGCAATCACGCCGCGGAGCAATGGAAAGCGGGCTCTCGGAGGGTTCTCACAACTCAGCGAGAGCGTCCCCGAAGAAGGGCTGAGAATCCATTTCATAAATGGGTTCTCAGGCGCCCGGATGGCGCCTACGGCGGTGAGAGCGAAGCTCGAACCGGCCGGTTCGACGCGAGACTGGGGCGATTCGGGGCCCCAGTCGAGCTTGGAGAACTTCATAAATCCCCACGGATGGGGATTTATGAAACGAGTCCTAGGATATGCGTTCCGCTTGAGCGCCGGGGATGTCGGGGCAGCTATACTGTCTCTGCTCAAGAGCCCCTCCGGATGCAGAATGGAGCCGAGGTTCCCCACGTCCTTGCTGAAAGAGGACAGATGAACACGAAGAAGAGGAGAACGATATGGCGACGACCGAACAGATCATTGCAGCGTTGATTGAATCGTATTGGATGGAACTCGAGACCGTTCAAAACTATCTGGCGAATTCCAATAACCTCGATGGTGTACGAGCCGAGGAGATCAAGAAAGCGCTGACCGCCGACGTGGCAGAAGAACTCTCTCATGCTCAGCAACTCGCGAACCGAATCAGGGTTCTCGGTGGAATCGTTCCGGGGAGCTTTTCGTTTAAAGCCGCGCAGAGCTCGCTTCAGCCTTCGGCGGATCGACGCGACGTCGTGTCCGTGATTAAGGGCGTGATTGACGCCGAGAACGGCGCCATCGCGCAGTACAACAAGATTATCAAGCTCTGCGAGGGGACTGATTATGTGACGCAAGATCTCTGCATCACGCTCCTCGGGTCAGAAGAAGCACACCGCCGAGAATTTATCGGATTCCTGGCAGAATACGAAAAGTAGAACGCATCCTGCTCCGGCGGGGAATGCGCAGAAGTCACAGCGAGCGGAGTAGCCGCTCCGCTTTTTCCCCGAGAGTTCGGAGCGAAAAGGATCCATGCAAGATTACGATCATCTGTCGATAGAGCCGAAGTGGCAGTCCCGTTGGAGTTCTGAGCGAGCATTCGCGACGGCGGAGAGCACGGGAAAGAAGTTTTACTGTCTCGACATGTTTCCCTATCCCTCCGGAGATGGACTGCACGTCGGTCATCCACTCGGCTACATCGCGACTGATATCTACTCCCGATTCAAGCGGATGCAGGGATATGCGGTTTTGCACCCCATGGGTTGGGATGCCTTCGGCCTTCCCGCAGAACAACATGCTATCGCGACGGGAGAACACCCCGCGAAGATTACGGCAAAGAACTGCAAGCGATTTCGCGAGCAACTCGAGACCCTCGGTCTGAGCTACGACTGGGAGCGCGAACTTGCGACGAGCGATCCAGACTACTATCGCTGGACGCAGTGGATCTTCTTAAAGCTGTTCAACTCGTATTACGACGCGCATTTGAGAAAGGCGCGACCGATCGAAGAGTTGCCCATTCCAGGAGAGATCCAGAAGCAGGGTGAGGGTGCTGTCGCGTTGTATCGCAACGAGCGCCGGCTCGCCTATTACGCCGACGCAATGGTGAACTGGTGCCCTGCTTTAGGAACCGTTCTGGCGAACGAAGAAGTGATCAACGGTCGGTCGGACCGCGGTAATCACGAGGTGATCCGACGTCCGATGAAGCAGTGGATTCTACGAATCACCGCTTACGCGGATCGGTTGATCGAAGATCTCGAACTCGTCGACTGGCCCGAGAGCATACGGCTGCAGCAGCGGCATTGGATCGGTCGCCGCGAAGGCGCCGAGATCGCATTTACGATCCAAGGGAGTTCCGACGTTATCCGAGCGTTCACGACGCGTCCCGATACGATCTTCGGAGTAACGTTCTTCGTTATTTCTCCAGAGAACCCGCTCGTCGATTCGCTGACCAAACCTGAGCAGCAGGCTGCCGTCACCGCATACCGCGAGAAGGCCGCAAGGCTCAGCGATCTCGATCGAACGCTTGAGAATCGAGAGAAGACCGGTGTGTTCACCGGCTCCTATGTTCTCAACCCCGTGAACAACAAGCCGGTGCCGATTTACGTCGCCGACTATGTCTTGATGACCTACGGAACGGGCGCCGTGATGGGCGTGCCGTCGCATGACGAGCGCGACTTCGAGTTTGCAAAGAAGTTTCGGCTTGAAGTGCGGCCGATCCTCGTCCCAGTGGGCGCTTCGGATGCAGAGCGTGACGCGTGCCTTGCTGGAACAGCTGCCTGGGGCGGAGAGGGGAAGGCGATCATTGCGGATCCCACTTCGACCCTTTCGACCAAACTCGAAGGAAAGCCAATCGACGAAGCGAAGTCGCTTGTCGTTGCCTGGCTGGAAGCGCAGGAGCAGGGGCGCGGAGTCGTCCAGTATAAGTTGCGCGACTGGATTTTTTCTCGTCAGCGCTACTGGGGCGAGCCAATCCCGATCATCCACTGGGAAGACGGGACGATGACGTCGGCGCGCGAAGAGGATTTGCCGATCCTCCTTCCCTCGATTCAGAAGTATCAACCAACGGAGACGGGCGAATCACCACTCGCCTCGGCAACCGAATGGCTTGAGGTGACAGATCCAGAAACCGGCAAACGAGGTCGACGCGAAACGAACACCATGCCCCAATGGGCGGGTTCGTGTTGGTATTTCCTACGTTTCATCGACCCGAAGAATGCCCAAGCGGCATGGGATCGAAAGGCTGTCAGCGAATGGATGCCGGTCGATCTCTATGTCGGTGGCGCTGAGCATGCCGTGCTTCACCTGCTGTATTCGCGCTTCTGGCACAAGGTCCTCTACGATTTGGGATTCCTGACCTGCCCCGAGCCGTTCCAGAAGTTGTTCAATCAGGGAATGCTGCAAAGCGATGCGTTTCGGAATGAACGCGGAAGCGTGATTGCTGCGGCCGATGTCGAAGTTGCAGGAGATGGAAGCGCGAAGCACCGTACCAGCGGAGAGCCGCTCTCTCGTTTTACCGCGAAGATGTCGAAGTCGCTTCGGAATGTGGTGAATCCAGATGACATCATTGGCAGTCATGGAGCTGACACACTCCGACTGTACGAGATGTTCATGGGGCCGCTCGATGCTCCGAAGTTCTGGAACACGAATGGACTGTCGGGTTGTTCTCGATTCCTGAAGCGCGCATGGCGCTTCGTGATGGAAGGAGCCACGGATGAGGTGCCATTCGTCTCGTCTGCCGCAGAACCAGTCGAAGCCAAACGCGCTATCAATCAGTTGATCCGGAAAGCCGGTGACGATCTCGAGAACCTGCGTTTCAACACGACCGTCTCGGCGATGAGGAGCTTTCTGAACGATCGCGAAGGCAAGCCAGTCTCGCGTGAAACTGCGGAGAAGTTCGTCGTCTTGTTGGGCACTTTCTGCCCCCATATCGGCGAAGAATTGTGGGAGCGCTTGGGTAACGAAGGTTTGCTCGCCAAGCAAAGCTGGCCGCAGGTCGATGAAGCGTTTGCACGGGACGAGGTCGTGCCCGTCGTCATTCAGGTGAACGGGAAGAAGCGCGGACTCCTTGAGATGTCCGCGACGGTCAGCGATGAGACATTGCGCGGCGATGTCGAGAGGTATCTCGCCGAGACTGACTATAAGGTCGCCCCGAATGCGTCCTTTGTGATCGTGCGGAATTCCGAGACGAAGGCTCCTCGGCTTGTGAATGTGGTCGTCCGGCCGAGTTAAGCACCTTTGACCGCGTGTGTTGCGGACGAAAGCGGAGGCGATCGTCCGTGAAGAGGAGTGGCTGGTTCAGCCTCCCGGCCGGGGACTTCTCCAGAGGGCCTGTTCTTTGGTCCCTCCCGTGAAGGAACGGCCCAGAGTCGAAGGAAAGTCGAGGGTCGGGTCTCGTGCGGCCCTGTGGACCAGATCTTGCTCTCTCCCGCTTCTCCAGCGCCTCCGTTCGGAGAACCTCTGAGCGGGTAGTGCCGGAAACCGTGAAATAGACCGATCCTGAGCGATTCGGCCTTAAGGCGACACCGCGGAGGCCCGATTGATCTTGAGGGCATCCGATTCGATACGGAGGTTCCCTGAAAGACTGAAGAGATAGCCTAACTCCTGAAGCACGTTTGT
>JADYYL010000247.1 GCA_020853655.1 Deltaproteobacteria bacterium | reverse complement strand
CGTGAAGCCGCTGTTCTCAAGCTGCGCAAGCTTCCGCGTGACACGAACAAGATTCGTGTTCGCAATCGCTGCGTTCTCACGGGGCGTCCCCGCGGTGTGTATTCAAAGTTTGGTCTCGGTCGATCGAAGCTGCGTGAACGCGCGCTTGTCGGTCAACTCCCTGGCGTGAAGAAGGCGAGCTGGTAAAGAACATGAAAGAAGGCATCCACCCCGAAGGCTATCGTTACGTCGTTTTTCGCGATGTTGCTGCAAACACCTCTTGGCTCAGCCGTTCGACGGTGAAGACCGATCGCACGACGCAATGGGAAGACGGTAGCGAATATCCGCTTTACGATCTCCCGATCTCTCGTTACTCGCACCCGTTCTTCACCGGCGCTGCGCGCATGATCGACACGGAAGGCCGAGTCGAGAAGTTCAAGAAGAAATACGCGAAGAAGTAACGCGCATCCGACTGGGAGCGGCGGCCCTTGCCGCTCCACTTTCTCTCCTTCTTTTCTCTCTTTCTTTTCTCTCCCCGCTATTCGCTCCCCCCACTCTTTTTTCTTTTTTTTTCTCTATCCGTTTTTTTTCTCGCGATGCGGAAGTTGGGCGTTTTTTCCGGCCCCGTTCCTTTGACCCGCTATCGTTTGGCTTTTTCAGGCGGCTCTTTGGTAGACCCGCTCGGGCGCGCCTCGTGATGGAAGTAGTGGATGATTTGTCGCCCACGAATTGGGGGCGGTCAGGGACTTCGGCCGAGGTTCTTTAGCCCTCGAGCAGCCGGAAAAGATATTGCCCGTAAGCGTTCTTCTTCATCGGCTCGGCGAGCTTGGCGAGCTGAGTTGCGTCGATGTAGCCGTTTCGAAATGCGATCTCTTCGATACACGCCACCATCAATCCCTGGCGCTCCTCGATGGACTGTACAAACACCGATGCTTGGAGCAGCGAGTCATACGTTCCGGTATCAAACCAGGCAGTACCTCGGCCGAGTTTCACGACCTCGAGGGTGCCAGCTTCGAGGTAACGACGGTTGACGTCGGTAATCTCAAGCTCGCCCCGCGGCGACGGCTTCAGCGACTCCGCGATCGAAACGACATTGTTGTCGTAGAAGTAGAGGCCGACGACTGCAAACTTGGACGGCGCGACCGCAGGCTTCTCGATGATGTCGACTGGCCTGCCATCCTTTCCGAATGCGACGACGCCATATCGCTCTGGGTCTTTGACCTCGTAGGCGAAGACGGTCGCATGGTCGAGGTTCTGTGCGGCGCGACGAAACTCATCTGGCACGCCATGGCCATAGAAAATGTTGTCACCCAGTGCGAGCGCCACATTGTCGTTGCCGATAAACGATTTGCCGATGAGGAACGACTGCGCGAGCCCGTCGGGCGAAGGTTGCGCAGCATACTGAAAGTTCATTCCGAGCGAATGACCGTCGCCGAGGAGGCGCTGGAATCCAGACTGGTCATCAGGAGTGGTGATGATCAAAACATCTCGAACCCCCGCGAACATCAGCGAGGAGAGGGGATGGTAGACCATCGGCTTATTGTAGATCGGAATCAGCTGTTTGCTGACCGCTCTTGTCGCAGGATGGAGACGGGTGCCGGAGCCACCTGCCAGTATGATCCCCTTCAGGGGCTTCTGCGGAGCTCCGGTCTTCATTTGAGATCCAGTGGACTGAGATCCAGTGAAAGGAGACGTCCCTGGGGTCGTATCAAAAGAGACGTCTCAGTGGAAACGGGGCGAGAGTCGAATGACCCCACACGGCTTACTCGTCTTCGTCGTCGCCGTCTTCGTCGAGGTCGTCATATTCCTCGTCGTCATCGTCGTCGCCGCTATACTCTTCGTCGTCGTCGGTCTCGGTCAGGGCGTCTTCGAAGGCCACGGGATCGATCGACTCCAGTGCATCGGAGAGCACCGTAATCATGTTGGCAAAATACTTTGTCTCAGCATCTTGCTCTTCGAGGGCGCTCTCGATGGAAGTTTCCAGAACTTCGGTCATCGCATTGTTATAGGCTTCATTATCGTCACTGTATTTGCCCGACATCTCTTCGTCGAGAGCAACATATGCTTCGATTAAGTCTTTCAATGCCTGATCGAGCTTCGCGAATGAATCACCCATACCCATCCTTTACCAGTCTCAACTCAATTACGACGTGGAACTTCTTCAATGCTTCTATCTGATATTGTCTTCCGAGCCACAGGAAAATCGACAGCCAGAGCAAAAAGTCGTTGAGATGACGACTTTCCCCGGACTCGTGAGCCCGAGAAGGTCATCTTTGCGATCTGCTTTGCAAAGCGCAAATAATGAGGCATCGGTTCGAAGGCTTCTAACAGGTTGCGCCATGAAAATCCAATGGTTTGGGGCAGGAGATGTCGACTGTCATCCGCCAGGAGCGGTATCTTGAACTGACCGTATAACGACGTCAGCTCATTCATTGCGACACGGTAGATAAAGTGGTTATCTCACCACCGATAGTCGCTTTTGAAGAGTAACCTATGCCCACCCAAACATCTCAACCGCATCTTGCTCTGCTCGGGCCGCTTCCCGCGCCGCGCGGGGATTCTCCCATTTCCGCTGCGATCCAATCTTCTCGGCTTCGACGCGGGATCCTCTGTGTTTTCATCGGATGCTCTGCCGTGCTGTGCTCCTCCTTCAGTCTGATAGGTTGCGCTCCTGGGCCGAAGAGCGAGCGCCCAAAACTCTACGAACGTGAGCCTCTCCGCGCCGTCGCCGAACCGTCGTTTCGACCTCTGCGCTACTCAGAGATCGGTATTCTCCCACTTCAGGCCAGTGACCCTTCCGTCGTGCGCGACGAGACGGTTCGCGAGCTGACCCCCGCGCTCGTCGAGGCGTTTGACGCATTCAGCTCCTTACATGTTGCGAATGTTGAGCGCGCGTCTGACGTCGACAGCGCGACGAGCGCCGTTCGTTCGCTGGCGGTGGCGCAGAGAGATCGAGCGCATGCGTTTGGTCGCTCAGCAAAGGTGGACGGAGTGTTGTTCGGGCAGGTCAGTCGCTACGTTGAATCGTCGGGAAGTCGGCTTGGTGCGGACCAGAGCGCTGCCGTGAGCTTCTCTCTTTCCCTTCTCGACGTGGCCTCGGGAAAGGTTGTCTGGACTGCGTCCTTCGATCGCCGAGATATACCGCTCACGGAGAATCTCTACCGCATCGGCGAACCCATCGCTTTCCAGTCAACCCGTGCGATGGCTGACGAAGGATTTCGTGAAGCCGCCCAAGAGTTCGAACGTCAGAGGCTTGCCGCTCAGTCAGTGACGTCTAAGAATTAAGGAACGCTGTGCCGATCCTCCTCGCCGTCCTGCTCGGGATCGTTCAGGGCGTTACAGAATTTCTTCCCGTGAGTTCTGATGGCCATCTGGCTATCGTGCAGATCTACCTTGGTCGTTGGCTTGACCTCGAACACATCCCTCTCGCATTTGATGTGGCCCTGCACGGCGCTACTCTGCTCGTCACGTTTGTGTTCTTGCGCAAGCAGGTGTTCAGCATTCTGCGGCATCTGTTTTCGGCAGGAGAGCGCGGAGCAAAGGCGAGGGGATTAGTTCTCGCGGGCTTTATCGCTTCACTGCCTGTCGCGCTCGTCGGGTTGATGTGGAAGCATCAGATCGAAGCGAGCTTTACCTCGAAAGCGATTGCCGGACTCGGCTTTCTTGTTACGGGTTTGCTCCTTGAGTTTGCGCATCGCCGACAGCTCATTTCTGCGCCACGAGCCACGGTGAACGGTCCCGAGGAAGACCCGCTGTTTCTCCAAGTTCCAACGCCGCTGGAAGCATTCTTCATCGGCGTCGCTCAGGCAACGGCTGTGCTTCCCGGACTTTCTCGCTCGGGCTCTACCATCGCGGCTGCGCTGATCTTCGGTATCGACGCGCGGAGCGCGGTCTACTTCTCGTTCCTCCTCGCGTTGCCGGCTGTGTTTGGCGCGGTCGTGCTTGAGTCGGATTCCATTTTGGCACTCCCCCCGGAGTATACGGCGCCGCTCGTCATCGGATTTCTCGTCACCACTCTCGTGGGTTCCTTTGCGATCCGTGTCGTGCCTCTCGTCGTCACGCGCTTGAAGCTTCGCGCGTTCTCGCTCTACGTTTCGATACTCGGTGTGCTGTGCTTATTGGGTGCGGCGATCGCGTAGGGCGGACAAAGCTTCATGCGATTTGAACTTTCGGGCGCCGCTCGATTTTAACTCTTCTCCTCTCCCTCAATGCGCCTCGAGGATTCGATCGGAATCTTTCTCTTCCGCGCACTCGTCCGATACAGTACTCTTTCATGACGTTCGTCGTGGGGAATTCGAGCTTTATCTGAGGAGTTCCGGGTCGTGGGAAAGACAGCAGGAAATAGCGCCGTCAAAAAACGGCAAGAACGACCATTGCCGCGGCGTCGCCCGCGCCCTCCCTTGCGGACTGCTCCGGAGAAGCCAGCTGGCCGTTCTAGTGTGCGCGAGTTCCTCTCGCTCTTGCTCGTCGTCTTCGCAATTTTTCTGACCCTCGCGCTCTATTCTCACGTATTTCAAGGGCGTGAGCCTGCGGGCAATATGATGGGGATCGTCGGCGGTGAGGCCGCGGCGTTTCTTTCAAAGTGGCTCGGTTGGTGCTCTTTTGTTGCGGTTCTCTGGGCGCTGCTGCTTGCCCGCACCGTGTGGCGATCGATCGATGGCTCCGGGAATGCCACCTCCCGCAATGTCTTTGTCGTGCTCCTCTCTTCCATTCTCTTGGCAGGTTCTGGCGCTGCGCTCGTCTCCGTTTTCTTCGGGACGGAGGGAGGGGGCCTACTCGGCACGCTTCTCAGTTGGGAGTTGATCCCATACTTGAATCACGGCGGAGCAGCGCTCGTGAGCACCGCGGTTTTCTTCGTCGCCTTGGTGCTTTCAACTGGGATCACCGGGAGCGAGATTGTCGGCGTCTTTGCGAAGACGGGGACGTATTCAGGTGAACATCTGAAAAAAACGGCGACCGTGTCGGGTCGGATCGGCCGCGCTCTCGCAAAAGCCCAACTTCGTCTGACCGTCCTGCTCGCTCGAAAGAGTGCAGGGATCGCAGGGGAGACGCTTTCAAAAATGCGGCGGAAGAATGGTGATGTAGAACCACCGCTGTACGAGCCTGAACTCGTCGATGAGATCGAAGAGGACGATTTCGAGATCGAGGCGTTTGTCGAACGAAAGCCGAAACGCGCTGCGATCGAGCATAAGAAACAGGCTCGTATCGTGGACGATAGCGAAGAGGATGAGGACGACATCGACGAAGAGGAGCCGGTTGCAAAGAAGGGCGCTGCGAAGTCCGAGCCCGCATCAACGGTACCTGCGCTCGGCGAACGGCGTTTCGACGCGATTGGTCGTGGGCTGAAGGAGCACCTCCTGCGAAAGAAAGAGAAGGGAGACTCCGTCGAGGAGCGGCCAAAGCGCAAGCGCTCCCACCAGGCATTCTCGCTTCCACCGATCCAGCTCCTCTCCAAACCGGAGCCTGCGTCGTCGGTCAGCGTGAAGCGCGAAGAGCTCGTTCGGAACTGTAAACAGCTCGAACAGACGCTTCTCGATTTCCGAATTGGCGGACAGGTCGTCGATGCGCAAC
This sequence comes from Deltaproteobacteria bacterium, assembly GCA_020853655.1. Classification (GTDB taxonomy): domain Bacteria; phylum Bdellovibrionota_C; class UBA2361; order SZUA-149; family JADYYL01; genus JADYYL01. Next base: position 2,493 of record JADYYL010000247.1, on the reverse strand, counting down.
CGGGGCCCGTCATTACGCTGTATGAATTCGATCCTGCGCCGGGCATTAAAGTCCAGAAGATCGTGAACCTCGCGGACGACCTCGCTCGAGCGCTGAAGGTAGAAAGCGTCCGTGTCTATGCACCTGTTCCGGGGAAGGGGACTGTCGGTATCGAAGTTCCGAACATGCAGCGCGAGATCGTTCGGCTACGCGAGATTCTCGACAATCGGAAGTTCCTCGAGTCCGAAACGCCGCTCGCACTCGCGCTTGGAAAAGATACCTCCGGCGAGCCCTACTACGCCGATCTCTCTCGCATGCCGCACTTGTTGATCGCGGGAGCGACCGGAACTGGTAAGTCCGTGTGCATCAACTCACTTCTCCTCAGTATCCTGTATCAACACACCCCCGAAGAAGTTCGGTTGTTGATGATCGATCCGAAGATGCTCGAGCTGAGCGTCTACGAGGGAATTCCGCATCTCAAGGCGCCTGTCGTCACGCTCCCTCGTCGTGCGCGGGGGGTCCTTCATTGGGCCGTCGAGGAGATGGAGCGGCGCTACCGCTTGATGCTCAAGACAAAAGTCCGAAATATCGACAGCTACAACAAGGCGATTCGTTCATCGACGCGCCAGGGGTTGGCGAAGGAGCGTGATAAAGAGGAATCGAGAGAGTTTATCGAACTCGATGAACGGCACGTTATCTCAGTTTCAGATAGCGAGGGGCTGAGTAAGGGCAATGGCGAAGAGGCGCCCATCGGCACCCCGGAGATCGATGAAACCGAGCCGCTCCCGCGTATCGTGATCATCGTCGATGAGTTCGCGGATTTGATGCTCAGTGTGGGACGGGAGATCGAAGAGCTGGTCACGCGCCTCGCACAGAAGGCTCGGGCCTCTGGAATACATTTGATCCTGGCGACGCAGCGCCCAAGCGTGGACGTCATCACCGGCTTGATCAAGGCGAACTTCCCGGCGCGAATTTCATTCAAGGTGGCGAGTCGTATCGACGCGCGCACCGTGCTCGATACCTCGGGTTCCGAAAAGCTCCTCGGGAATGGTGACATGCTGTTCATGACCGGCGGTGCGGGGCGTATGAAGCGCGTTCACTCCGCCTTTGTCTCGGACGGCGAAGTCACCGAGATTTGTGATTGGCTGCGCAAGCAGGGAGCACCGGATTACGACCCGCAGATCGAAGCGACCATCCAACGTCTCGACGACATGGAGAAGGGCGGAGGCACTGGCCTTCAGATGGATTTCGAATTCGACCCGCTTTACGACCAAGCGGTGAACGTTGTTGTGGAGAAGGGCCACGCCTCGACATCGATGATCCAGCGCGCGTTCCGTATAGGCTATAATCGAGCCGCGTCTATTATTGAATCGATGGAGCGGGAGGGGGTCGTCGGCCCCGCTGACGGCGCGAAACCTCGCCAAGTGCTTGCGCCGCGCCTCGACCGGATGGATTAATCAGAGCGAGCTCGCGCCCCCAATTGGCCCGAACGGCGAGGGGGTAACGTTCCTCGATCGGGCTTCATAACAGCGTATGGGTATTCGGCCCGATTCGGTTGTCGCTAAGGATGAAGGTATGCGCCTCGCCTCTTTTCTCGTTCTCCTCATTCCATTGCTCGTCTTCGTGACCGTCGGCGATGCCGAAGCGCAATTTCGCTGCCCAGCGGGCACCGAGGTCGTTGGCTCTCCGCCGCCCGATGGCACCGAGTTGTTCTGCGCGAAGGGTCAGAAGGGCGCGACGATTAAGCATGGCCCGTATCGCTCCTGGTACGAGCGAGGCGGCGCTAAGAAGATCGAAGGGAACTTCACGAATGGGGAGAAGGATGGGCTCTTCACCACGTGGTACGATCGCGCGGGGAAGATGCGCCGCGAAGTATTCATGAAGGGCTACCGCCACGGCAAAGCGGAGATGTGGTACAAGAACGGCCAACCGCGTCTCAGCGAAGAATTTGAGAACGGAAAAAAGCACGGCACCCGCCGCGGCTGGTACAAGGACGGCAATCCCTCCTATCACATTGAAGTTTCGCATGGACGGAATGTCGGTGCATTTCAGCAATGGTATCGACAGAACAAACGGAAGATTGCCGGGTTCTTCGATACCGAATCCAAGAAAACCGGAATTTGGACGATCTGGGATAAGCAGGGTCAGCGAGTCTCTGAAGGTCCCTACGTCGCAGGAAAGCGCGAAGGAAAGTGGACATTCTGGTCCAACGACGGTTCGATTCATGGTGTGACGCATTTCAAAGCCGGGAAGATTGTTCGTACCACGATCCCCGATTACAACGCGGACAAGCGGGACAAGAACGGCAAGAAGATCAAGAGGAAGAAGGGAGTAAAGGATTCGAAGCGCAAGCCACGCGGAAGAAAGACCTCTGACGAAACGCCGAAGAACTCCCGCCGCATTGGCGAAAGCGATGAGATTGATCTCGATGACGAATCATTGAAAGAGAGCTCTCCCGACGACGTTGAGAACAAGGCCGAACGAGAGGAGCTCGATGATCTCGAGACGCCGATT
>JADYYL010000246.1 GCA_020853655.1 Deltaproteobacteria bacterium | reverse complement strand
GCGTCGATCTGGCTGGAACCTTCCGCACTCGAGGCGGAGTTCCCAGGAGTGCCCCCGTTCGATATCGACTGGGAGGATTTCGACGCCGAATTGGGGATGACGGGGAGCTACTTCTCGATGGCCGTGGGACATCCTGTGGTGAATCACCGAGGGAGTCTCCTCTTTTCTCTCTCGCTCCTAAAGACCGGCTTGGGAGACATTACATTCAGCGAACTCTCCGCAGAAGATCGAGTGGAGAACTGCGATGAGTGCGCGGAGACCGAAGGAGCAAGACTGATCTGGATTTGCTTCGACCTCATGTGGGAGGACCGTCGCGGCTGCACTCACTGGATGGCGTATGTCTTCGATCGACCGGAGACGAAGGTGCTGAATGGGAGCATTGGTGGATCTCCAGCAGGCTGCGGACACGCCGCGAACGTGAGTTGATCCTCCGTGAGCTATGCCCTCACGGCGGACGAAGCGTAGGCGTTTCTGCACTCATGCCCTGCCCGATGAACCTGAAATGAGACGCCTTCAGGTAATCGACGGCTGGACTCTGCGAGCCTCGTCTTGCATGCGACCGATTTTTCATACATTCTAACGGTATGAAACTTCTGCCTTTTCTTCTGTCGCAGCATTGGGCTCGACTCATTGGTGCACTCACGCGTGCGGCCAACCCGCGGAGCGCGCGTGAACTGGCGCGCGAGACCGGGATCTCTCTCGGTGGAGTTCAGGATATCGTTCGGCGCCTCAGTGCGCAGGGCATTGTCTCCATCGGGGGAAACGGCCGCGTATCGCTCACTCTCGAAGACGACGAGCGCGAACTCTGGCTCGAGATGATGCGCACGAGCGAGATTGCGGAGCTTCGCACCCGCGCATCCGCGCTCTCAGGCAGAGTTCCCACCGCTGTTGGTTGGATTGACCAGACTCTTCGCGCCGTCCAGATGGCGAAGGAGAGGCGATGAGCACACCACTCGCCCTACTGGAACGTGTCGTTGACGTGCTCTCTCGTCAACCTTCGGGACCGTGCAAGTATGCGCTCGTCGGAGGGCTCGCGGCGAGTTTGTATCGGAGGCGGCCGCGCGTCACGAACGATGTGGACATCGCCCTCGTGGCGGGCACAGACGAGGAATCAAGAAGTTGTGCGGAGAATGTTCTTCTCGGTGCTGGACTCGAACTGGCGCTCGGTTGGATTCCTGATCCATCGAAGAAGCTCGCCCGTCCGATTGCGCTCGTCATCGGTCGGCAGCCAAACGATCCAAACGGGGCAACGGTCGACATCCTCCTTCCTGTCATGCCGTGGCTCCGACAGGCCGTCGATCGCGCGCAATATCTTCAAGTTGACTTTGGATTCGCGAAAATTCCAACGATTGCGCTGGAAGATCTCATCGTTGCGAAGCTGTTCGCCCTATCGATCGAGCCCGAACGCTTTCAGGATCTCGATGATCTGAAGGACATGTTCTCGACATACCCGGAGAGCGTCGTGGGGCAGTGTGACTATTCATATGTCGCGAGTACTCTTGAGAGCCTCGGAATCAACGTGGCAGGCCCGATCGTCAGAGTCCTTCCTGCGGCGCTGAAGCGTTTCGCCGGATAATCCGTTTACGGAAATGGGCCGCCGTTTCTCTATTGAAACCACGTCATGGAAGGCCGTCCCACGGAATCCGCGAGGGAGTTGCTGTCTCCAAACGTAGCTTTTCCTGTGTCTTCGTCGCCGTCCAAGAACAATCGAAACTCGAGTGGGGCCTCGGCGTCTCCTCGATGCTCCGCGTAGAAGCGAACGATCTCTGTCGGTGGGAGCGTTTTGCGGCCATACATCTCGACGAGTGGAAATCGCACATAGGGATCGAGTGCGCGATACACGAGTTCCGTGCAGACGACCTTGTCGGAGGTGAAGAAGTCAAAATCAAAGTCATACTGTTTTCCGAGGTGGCTAAACGCCCTGGCAATGACCTCCCGGAGTTCCTCCGGCGACACTCGAGGGCGGAGCACGGCGACCGAGTCTGCATGTGCAACACACGTCTCGAGCGAAATGAATCGAGTCCCTTCGGGAACGGCTTCGAGGATTGAGTGCGGGGCGCCGAGCGCATCGTTCGCGCGAAAGGTGGCAAAGTGCTTTGCCACGCGGGGATCGTGCTGCAATCCCATCGCTTCGATCTCCGCTGGAGTCCCAACGTAGAGCGCCGCATGTGGCCAGTATCCAGGCATGAGGGCGCGGGAGAGAAACCAATTCTGCCGCTCCAGGATGATATCACCGGGGCGCAGCTCCCCACGCACCACGTTCAATTGGTCGATGGTGATCATCGGGCGACCGTCGCGCGGTCGGCGAATCTTCGCCGATGAAAGTAACGTGGAGACGATTGCTTGTCCTTGATAGACGCCGGTCTTGAGCGTGGAGATGACTTCGCTCGTGAGGCCATCCGCGGCGAGCTTCTGTTCGGCGAGGAGAGACTCGCGAGCTTTCTCGATCTCCGCTCGAACGACCGCGTTGGGCGACCGCTCCTTCGCGAGATAATCGTCGAGAAACTGCTTCAAGCGTCCCTCGGAGTGAGCCGCCGCGACGCGCGCTGCGATCTCGTCGTACACCCCGTCGGGAATTCCCCAGGAGGGTTCGCCCTCATTCAACTTTTTCAGTGCATCGGGAATGTCTTGAAACAGCGCGACAAACCGTGCGCTCATGTTGAACGCTGTCGCTGCAGCCCCAGCGCTGATCGTGAACGCGCGCTTCTGCTCGTTCTCGTTGGGCCAACGCTCATGCGGCGCGTACTTCCAGAGAAGCTTCAAGAACTCAGTGCGAAGGTTTAAGAACGAGAGGAGCAGCCGTCGAACATAGGCATCGTCTTCGGTGTGGTAGAAACTCCGCTTTCCACTGGCGAACTCTTCCAGGACAACCAACGTTCCTGACTCGAGTGCGGAAACCTCCGTGATCATGTTGGCGAGCGAGATTTCATCGTCGCCGAGTTCGGCAATGCGCGCCTGATCGGGGAGTTCGTAACTGCTTCCAATCCGCTCCTCCGTCTCCTGCCACCGCTCAGTTTTGGGAGCTGTGAACGATAACCCCACGATGGCGACGAGCAACAACACGACGAGCACAGGGATGAGTGGCCGCCGTTCATCCTCTCCGGCGTCCCATGCGGCGGCCGCCCGGCTGGCCCTTGCCGTCTCAAACTCCTTCGTGAGCTCTGCGAGTTCGGTGCTGATGCGCAGATGTTGCGACCTGAGCTCAACGAGTCTCTCCCGTCGAAAGAAGAGCCGCAGTTCGCTCAGGCACAGCAGGATAAATTTCGTGAGCGCTCGGGAGAACGCGAGGGCAAAGAGTCCACAGATTGGCGCGGCGACGATGATGCTGACGGCAACCCACGGAACGAAGTAGCTTTTCAACCAGAGCCACGCGATCCAGTACCAAATCAAGAAGGTCGGAACGCCGACAATAATTCGGAAGAACGAGATCTCCGATCGATCCTCAACTTTGATCCGCTTTGTTGCGAGGATTGCGCCTGTCGTCGGCACGGCATGAAACACGATCCCCAGAAGAGCAGGAACGAAGAGTAAAACAGCGGTGACAATCTCGGCTGTCTGTTGCAGGACGAGTCTCAATCCCGTTAACGTGAAGAGATCGGAATGTATGGTGATGCCCTGTGCGCGCAGCGCCTTCTGATGCTCGAGTAGCCCGCGTTCCAATACCTCCGAACGTTCTGGGTCTTTCGCCGAGAAGTAGTTGATCGCATCTGCGATTTCGCGCCGTCGCACCAAATCGTCAAAAGCGTTCCGTTTCCGCTTCGCTGGTCTAGGCACGATCTCCTCGAGGCACCCGAGCACGGGCTCATAGTCGCGATCCTCCAGATGGATCACCAACTCCCGCAGTGACTTTTGTACATGCTCCGTGAGCGTCCTGACTACTTCCCGCGATTCCGGATCTGCTAAGGGAACGTTGATCTGCTTTCCGATCTGGATCCATACCGTCGATCGAAAGCGCTCCTTGTGTTCGTAATTGATCCCGACGGGACAGATGACCAAGTTGGTCGAACCGAGCGCGACTGCTCGAAGGCTTATTCGCGCAACGCCGGTTTTCAGGTCTTCTACGCCAGTTCGATCGTGTGACTTCCCCTCGGGAAAGATTCCGATGCTGTCACCAAGAGTGAGAAGTCGTGCGACTTCTTCGAACATCTCGAAGTTCTTCTCAGTAAGTTTCGGCTCATCACTTCGCCGATAAACGGGAATGGTCCCCAGCACTCTGAAGATCGTTCGCAATACCGGGATCTCGAACAGCGGCGCCTTCGCGAGGAATCGCAAATTGCGCTTCGAGGCGAGACCGAGCATCACAGGGTCGAGCAATGAGTTCTGATGGTTTGCGACAAAGATCACCGGTCCGTCGCCTGGCAGGTTCTCTCTCCCCGTGACCCGGATCGGGCTGTAGTAGATCCGAACGAGGAGGCGGCCAAGGGCTTTGAGGAGCGCGCCGAAAAGGCGGCCCAGTCTCGAATGGTGTTTCACAGGGAGGTTACTCATAGGGGCTGCAACACGATCCTTTTGATCCATCGGCTATCGGCCGCTCTTCCGTCACTGCTTTCGAATAGAACGTGGGCGTCTCGTAATTACTTGAATTGCGCTGCGTTCGCCCACCACTCATCTCGTTTCGCTTTGTTCGTCACGCCGCTCGGTCGTTTGGGCCCAACGAAAAGGGGGGTGGCGGTTGAGGGTGGAGGCCTCCGCGGTTATATCGTGCGCCCGCACTTCTCCCTTGCCATCGTCAGGAACTCGCATGTATCTCCGCAAGGTTCGTACTGTAGTGGTTCCCCGGATATCTTACGCTTCGCCAGATGGATACGATATGCGACTTTCCCTTCTGTTCATTCTGTCCGCCTTTTTCCTCACGACACCATCCGCGTTTGGAGACGCTCCCAAAAATATCCGGCCAGTGGACGTTGCGCTCGCAACTGCAACTGCCGTCAACGATGTGCGGGTCACCAGTGAGGGAATAGAACTCAAGCATCCAAAGTACCACGTCCAATTTCTCACGAGCGGGGTAACTGTCGAGCCGAAGCGCACTGACCTGAAATGGCGTTGGAGCTTTGCTTCAACAAACGCCCCCGGGAACTCTCCGTCGGCCATTCCCACTCAGGCGGACGCGACAACGATCGCCTACGATCGAGGTGCTTTCGTCGAACGGTATCTACTGAAGGCAAAGACCTTCGAGCAACAGTTTGTCATACCCCGAATGCCGACCATCACCGATCACCTCGTGATCTCGGGCTCTGTGCGGACAAATGGAACGGTGAAAGAGACTCCCGACGGATGGCAGTGGGAGAAGAATGGCCGTTACGTCACGTTTGGCAAAGTGACTGTCATCGATGCTCACGGAAAGATCGTTCCGTCAAAGACGAAGGTAAATCAGGATCGCACTGAGATCCAAGTCGCGGCGGCAGATCTCAAAACCGCCACCTTCCCCGTCGTTATCGATCCAGAGATCGGCACCAATGATTTTCGGATCTCGAACGCCGGTGGAACGGGGGACGCGAGCATCGATGCGAATTACGCTAGTGTCGCGTTGAACACGACCAACAACGAGTATCTCGTCGTCTGGTCGTCGGATGACACAGGCACGAATGACGAAATCGAAATTTTCATGCAGCGCATCGATGCTGCGACCGGCCTCGAGCTTGGGAGTGAAGCCCGGATTAGCACAATGGGGGTCGACGGGGCGACCACGACCCTCGCATTCGAGCCGCAAGTTGCCTACAACAGCACGAACAACGAGTATCTCGTCGTCTGGCGCGGCTCGAACAACGTGCAGTTCGATTTTGATGTCTGGGGGCAACGCATCGATGGGGCGACCGGAGCCGAGATCGGCACCGATGATTTCCAGATCAGCGACATGGGCCCCGACGGAAACGCCGCCTACAGTGCCGGTTCGCCGAACGTCACCTACAATTCGACGAACAATGAATACCTCGTGGTCTGGGGCTCAAACGACGACTCGCTCGTGGCGAGCGACTTCGAAATCTTTGGACAGCGCATCGGTGGCGGCACGGGCACTGAGCTCGGCGTCAACGACTTTCAAATTAGCAATATGGGCGGTACCATTGCACCGTTCAATCAGAACTCGACGGCATTTCTCCCGGATGTCGCCTATAATCGAACGAATAACGAGTACTTGGTCGTCTGGCACGGAACGGACACAACGGGGACGCTCGTTCTGAACGAGGTAGAAATTTACGCCCGACGTCTCGACGCCTCGAACGGAAATCTGCTCGGTTCAGCGCCGTTGCGGGTCAGCGATATGGGCCCCGACGGGAACGCTTCGTTCGATGCACAAGTTCCACGCGTGGTTTGGAATAGTGTGAACAACGAGTATCTTGTCACCTGGCAGGGCGACGACAACACCGGACTTCTCGTCGACGATGAATTCGAGATCTTTGGCCAGCGGTTGAGCGGTGTGACGGGCGACGAGATCGGAACAAACGACATGCGCCTCACGGACATGGGGACTGATGGGGATGGAAATTTCGATGTCGCGGATCACCGAACGGCGCACGATCCCGTCTCGAATCGCTATCTCCTCATCTGGGCGGGAGATGACAACGCTGCAACCGTCGATGGCGAGATTGAACTCTTTGGCCAGCTCCTCAACGCGGCAACAGCGACCGAAATCGGCACCAACGACTTTCGCATCTCCGATGTCGGAACCGACGGAGACGGAACGACGGATGTTAGTGCGATCAACGGCGGTGTGGACGCTGTCTTTCACCCCACACGCGGGGAGTATTTCGTGACGTTTGTTGCCGACGAGGTCCGTGACGGAACCGTCGATAGCGAGAACGAAGTGTATGGGCAGCTCCTCGACGAAACACCTCCGGTTGCGCCGACCATCGTCGCTCCCGCTAGCGGGGCGGTCTCTTCTGCTCTGACCTTCTCGGGAACGGGAGAGGCCAATGGAGTCGTCAGTCTGTATGTTGACGGCGAGATCCTCGGAACTGCAAACGTCGATGGTTCCGGGAATTGGAGCTACACAGCGACGGCTGGTGCCATTCCTAATGGTCGGCGGCAAGTCACGGCTACGGCCGATGATGCGATCGGGAACACGAGTGACGTCACCTCGGCGATCGACTTCGTGCAGTCCACCGGTCTCGGTTATGCTCCGCTTGATATGGATGCAGACGGCATCAGCGATGTGGTCTCAACGAAGACCTCGAGCGCAGGTCGTGCACTGACATGGACAAACTCCTCGAACAGCGCGGTCACGAGTATCACCTTCGGTGCACGTTCGAGCCAACCTGCGTTTGGAGACTATGACGCTGATGGAACGTGGGAGGCTGCCGTCGTCACGAAGGGTGGCGATGGGAACTTCACCTGGAGCGTTCGAAACGACGCGACATTTGCCACCGAAGAGGAAGCATTTGGTCAGAATGGCGACCGGTTGTTGACGGGATGCAACTTTGACCAGACTCCGGAGACTGAGCTTGCTGTGGTTCGTTCAAACGCGTTGATCTTTAAGCACTTCAACCTTGGCACCTCGCTGACGGTACCTCTTCCGACCGGAATTCGCGCGAAAGATCTCCGTGGCTGCGGTGATATCGATGGCGACGGAGTTTTCGAGGTGTTTTTCTACAGACGGGGGCCGAGAGGAACACATCTCCTGCTCGCCTATAATGTCGTGGGATCTGAGTTGCTGCGGAAGACCGTCCCTAACTTCCAGAGCGCAACGACTGCCGACGTTAGCGGTGATACGGCGAACGAGATCGGCATCCGCCTCACCGGCGACGCAGAAGCGGTGCGGAAGATCTGGTTCTACACCCAGTCCGGCCGCAATCCGGGGAGGAAGATCACGCTCCCGGTCAACCAGCCCCACCGCATCGGGCAGTGTCGCGCGGCCGATACCTCGCTGGTGGATTGCCTGGGCTCCGAGAAGGCGAATCGTTCAATCACGAATCTCCTCCTCAAGTCTCGCGCCAAGCAGTCCCGTGGATCGCTCGCGTCGGGATTCCACCTCGTGCGGGAAGTGAATATCGCGAAGTAGGATGCGCGGCCCCTTGCGAAACAATCGAAGGGGTCGCCTTTCCGAGAACGCGCAGACGCATAATTATCGAAAAGAGGCTTCGTGGAACTTCCCGCATCGGCTGCTAAAGTCCAGGACCACCTCACGTCACTTGGCCTCGACTTCGCCGTCGTGACGACGCCCACGACAACACGAACGGCGAAGGAGGCCGCGGACACCCTTGGCTGCACAGTTGGCCAGATCGTAAAATCTCTCCTGTTCAAAGGTACTCAGAGCGGCCGCCCAATTCTCGTCATTGCGAGCGGCTCGAACCGTGTGAACGAGCGCGCGCTCGGGGCGATGATCGGGGAGCCGATCGTTAAGCCCGACGCGGATTTTGTCCGATCGGCGACCGGCTTCGCGATTGGTGGCGTGCCTCCCGTCGGATTTCCAGAACCGATTGAGACGTGGATTGATCGGGACCTCCTTCATTACTCCGAAGTGTGGGCGGCCGCCGGAAGTCCGTTTGCCGTCTTCAAGCTCGATCCCAGCGCGCTTCCTAAGCTGACCGGCGGGCAGGTTGTCGAGATCGTTTGAGAAGTGCGACGTACGCTCGGGAGAGTGCTCGCAGCGAAGCTCCCCCCCCCCCCTTCTCCTTCTCTTTCTTCCTTCTCTTTCCTCGGAGACATC
>JADYYL010000245.1 GCA_020853655.1 Deltaproteobacteria bacterium | reverse complement strand
GGTTGCCGTGAACTACATCGGTCGCGGCTACCTGTTCTATTCGACCGGAATCGTCCCTGAACGAAAGGACCCGAGGCTGGTCGATCAGAAGCTCATCGAGAAGCACGGGCTCCAGATCTCGAAATGGGCACGGGCGAGACGAAAGAAAGACGGACTCGCAAACGTTCAATACATCCGTCACGGGCGGTTCTTCGTCCTCCTCGCCACTCATGGCCGACACAAGTTCTTCGAGGAGGAACGAACGACGATGAAGGACGTTCGAGAGACGCCGCTGAAGTTCGCAAGCTATGCCATCAGCTACAAGAAGGGCCACCCATGCGTTCGAATCGAACGGCAGACCTATCTCGATCTTCGGGGCTACTTCCTGTCGATTGCGCTTTGGTCGAGGCCGAAACTCGAACAAGCATTCTGGAATTTTCCCTTCGAACCGTGGGCTCCGGTCAGACGGCAGATCGGAACGATCTTCCGGCGAGTGAACGAGCAGCGGATGATTGCCGGATTCGGGAAGCTCGACGAATCCTGCCTTCGATTCAGGCGGCGTGTCGTAAGGCCGTTCGAGCCAGGCGTCCTTTACGAGACACCCGCGCTGACTGCGCCAAGATGACTAAGCTATGGTCTCTGCTGAGAATCGCATAACATTCAGAGATTGAAGAGTCGAAGGGTAGATGAAGGCCCGTCTCCACCTCGAAGGATGCATCGGAATCAGTTGCATCGTTCGGAGTAGGCACGAAGCGAGGAACCGGTTTTGGTTACGTTCATCTAGAGCGGAAGGATCTTCCGTTGTGGATGAACGTACTCAATTTTCAAGACATTGTATCGGCCCCTTTTATGGCCTTCACCCGGACCGCAAACGGGATGGAGGAATGGTTTGTCAAGATTGGCGCGAGTACTTTCTGGATCTACCGCGCTGGCACAGGCGAACTCCAGATCCACCGCGTCAAGGAGATCCCCGGAGATGTCGGGCGTGCGAACCCCTGGCATGAGGTACCGCACCGATTGGGGCGCGAATTTTTCGCGTTCATCTCTCAGGACGAACGCGATCTAATTCGTGAAGCGAATGCCGACACGAAGAAGCTCGTTAGGGATCGTTGCGACTGGCCGCCGCATCTCGATGACGTCTTGCGGTCGCTCGACAACGTCGAACGCGATTTGGCCGCTGGTGTATCTGACGTCGAGGAATAGACGCACAACGGGCCGGGCAACTGCGACTCTCCCCCCAAGCGAGAACAGCAGCCAACCGGCCCAGTTCGGTTTTTCACCGAGCTTCGCGCCCTACTCCACCTCTATCCTCGCCCTTTTGCCGCATCAGCTCGCGAACGTACTTGTCGATCATGGCCTGCCGAAATGCCTGAAAAAGAACTCCCCTCCCCTCACGCCCTTCCATGTATTGCTCGCGAAGGAACCTCGGCGACTTCTCGACAAGCTCCTTCTCAATTCGCTCTTGCTCCGGCGCTGGGAGGGATCTCCAATATTCGTCGATGCGCTTGCGATCAGAGATCTCGCTCGCCGTTGGTGTGCGCTCTTCTGTCTTTTTGGTTTTCGCGGCGGGAACCGCTTTCACCCGAGTCCGGACCTTCTCCAGCTCTCGCCGGTAGTCGTCCGGCAAAGGGAAGTCTTCAGTTATCGCGCGATAGAGAAACCCGGCTGGTGATCGCTCAACGCGGCGATCCTTCTTCGAGACGAGCCAATCCAACAGGGCAATCTTTTCGCGGATCGTCGATTCATTCGACTTGCCTACAACTCGTGCCGCCGCCTTCGGTGTGAGCCCACGAGCGACAAGCAGAGTGGCCAGTTCGTGATTCTTCGCATCTGTCTCTAGCGGCTTTTCGAGTGCCGGCCTTGCCGACCCGCGCTGAAAGCGAATCGACCACTCTCCCCTCACCTTCTTCACGAACCGTTCCTCGGCGGTTGCCGTCGTCAAGAAGCCAGATTCTTCAAGCTCCTCTATCGCCGGTCGAAGCACGCGCTTCAACTCGCCGTTGTGGTACTTCTTCGAGAGCCCGATGTGCTCACACGCGAAGGTTCGCAAATCAAACTCAAGGTGATCCCGATGGTAGAAGCGCTTGTCGAGGAATCGGTAGATGCGCTTTGAAACCGCGCTTTCAAGCGATTTGTAGAACTTGAAATCAATCTGCTTCAGGTATCCCGATTTGAAGCTGTCAAAGACAAGCTCATTCCAGACGAACGAACTCTTTCCTGCTTCCGGCTTTCCCGTCGTCCGCTTTCGCCGCTCCTTGTCGAGAATCGTCACCTGGTCGAGGATGTGAAAGCCCTCGCTGACCCAACTCTGCTCCTCCTTCGACCACCACGACTTGTCGTAGTAGAGCGTCACTCCGAGCCAGCGGTTCAAGCTCTCCTCGATGCGTGCGTAGTTCCGCGAGTCATCGGACCAGTTGAGAAGTTTCAGGAGTTCGTAGCGGGTGAAGTAAACACGGCGCGCGTCGAAGTTCGAGCGCGCTGAGAGCTGAATCAAGCCGAGAATCACCTCGTCATCGGTCGCAGTCGGCAGGCCGTATTTGTCGGATGCCGTGATGGTGAGCTTACGCGTTACGCGTTCGCGTCGCGCTTTGTCGAAGATCTCATCTGAGAATTCAAGTGTCTTCTGGCCCTTCGGAAGTGTGGTCGTGAGCGACGCAAGCGGAAACTCGGCGAAGTTCAATTCGTCTCGATAGGTCTCGCGAGCTTGGGGCTCTGCGAATTCAGGAAGACTGCTCATAGACGAGCCTCCTCACGACCAAAAAGAGCATCAACAGGTGGGTTGTTGAGTTTTTGATCTGAGTTTTGAATACAGTTAGACCGCTGAAGATCCAATAGATGCAAGGGGGTAGCGATGAGATTCGTGTATGGCTCACCGGTAGCCGGGCGCTCTTCCGTGTATGGCTGCCCGGTAGCTCCGTGATTGAATAGCCGGTGAACTCGTGCGTGCGTAGCCGGTAGTTTTGTGTATGGAACGCCGGTAGCGTCTGAATCAGCCGCCTTTGGCGCACTTCCACCACACCTCTCCCCGTGTTTAATCTGTGTACGGATCACCGGTAACCCCGTGGTTCCGGGGCCGGTACCGTGTTTCGAAACACGGTACGAACTGAAGTCGTGCCGCCTCATCGAAGTGACCAATGTCTGCTTCTGGTTTAAGTCGCTTATACCTCTAGCAGTCACGCCGGAAATCCATAAGGGGGGATCTTCTCCAGGAAGAAAATCTTAAGCCTCTATGGAGGCACAACAGTTCGCGGCTGCAATTGCGGGCTGCAACCGTGTGCCTCTCCAGAGGTATACGTCTGACTCTATGGAGGCATACGCTTTCCGGTGTTGAGCCCTCCTCCGCGTTTCAGTCTCGATTGCGGCCCCGTGGGCGCTTGGCTGTGTTTCGTTAGACCAATCAGGAGCGCCGTGGCGCGACTTTTTCTCGATGGGCTCGCCCGCTCTCGGGCTCGTGTTGTCATCTTCCGTTCTCGGCTGATTCCTGAGTTCCGTGCTTTTGGCGAGAACTGACGGCCAAAACGCGTTCACCTCTGTAGAGGCATAACGAGAGCCTCTATAGAGGCAGTCGCCGCGAGGCCGAAAATTTCCCCTTGCGCCTTTCGCCTCTATGGAGGCATACGGCG
>JADYYL010000244.1 GCA_020853655.1 Deltaproteobacteria bacterium | reverse complement strand
TCCTACCGAATGTGGTTGGTTTCTTCTTCGGCGAAGTATGCCCGTTGTTTTCAATTATCGTAGGTGGATAAGAATTTCTTCACTGGTTTGGATTTCTTGGGGTTACGTATGGCAGGAAAATTGACGAGGACCGCACACATGTTCGGAAAGATCGGAAGCTCCGTTATCGGAAAGATGAACGATGCGACAACCCGTTTCTCCGTGAAGCACAGGGAGAAGGTCCTCTATGCCGCTGGTGCCGCGCTCTTCGCGTCCGGCCTCGAATCAGTGGCTCATGCGCAGACATATGACGTCCAGGTCCTGGACCAGGTCTGCAAGATTTTGGTGATGTCGCAGGGAACCTTCGGCGCGTTGATCATGAGCGTCGCCGGCCTCGTCGCAGTCATCGGAGCTGCGACCGGAGCCTACCGATCCGCTATGAACGCGATCGCCGTCGGTGCGGGGGCTTGGCTCATCCGCCCGGTGATTATGCTGTTCTTCGGCGATATCGATTGCAATTCTCTCAACTACAACTTCCCTACCATCGGCGGCTAATCGTCGGCGTTGACTCGGCGGCTTCCTCGATTTTCGAGGGAACCGCGGTTTTCCAGGGGGCCCCGGTTTTCCAGGAGTGTGCATGAAAGGTGTGTTGAAAGGTGAATACGCCGCGCGATGGGGAACGATCGCCGCGCTGTACGCAGTGCTCCTGCTGGATGCAGGAACAGCGCTTGCTCAGCCGGTCGACCAATCCGTCGCAGACGCGGTGGCCGCCATCGACGAAGCGTCGTGCTGGCTTCTCTACTTCACGGAAGGCACATACGGCATGTTGCTCACCGGAGCTTCGATGCTCGGTGCGGTCGTAGCTACGGCATACGGTGCGCATCGAACAGCTTTACAAGCGTTAGTCGTCGCAATCGCTTCATTCTTGATTGGGCCGACAGCGATGTTCTTCTTCGATCATGACCTGGTGTGTGATGCAGCGATGTTCATCGCTCCGGGGGGATGAGCTTTCAGCGTTCGCTCCTCGGCGTGAGTCGTTGAGCGCTCGTTTTTCGAATGAGTGGATTGGTAGGAACCTGAAACCTTCATCGGATGTTTCGATGGATGGCGAAGGGCACGTGGGCAAGGAAACGTTATGGTGATGCCGAATCAGACGACGAGAAACACTACGCAAGACGAAGTTTCTCCCGTGAATCTTAAAGCGGTGCTTCCAGCGGCGAGCCACTATGGCGAGGAGCAGCAACAGCCAGCCCGGCCACCTCGAATCTCAGGCTCGGGAACGAAGCCGGCTGCACCCGCTCCTTCAAATCCAGCTCCGAGTGGCGGAACCCGCCAAGCTCCCCCCGCAGGCGGGCAAGCTGGCCAGGCTGCAGGGACGACGCCAAATCCCGCTCCAGCGGCAGCACGCGATATCGTTTTGCCCCCTGTCGCAAGCTTTGACGACTACAAGATCAACTCGCTGATTCGCGATCAAGAGCGTGCAAACCCGAATCCGTATTACCGGATGTTGTCGGGCGCACTTGGTGACGCCGCGATCCAAGAGGCCCGACGAGGCTTCTCTCCCGATGCGCCGCCTGCCGCCGAACCCGCCGCTCCGGCGCCGGGGTATCGCGGACGAACAGGCTACGGGCCAGGCTCGCAGCCGCGCGTGCTCGCGCCAGACGGTCGGCAGATTCAGCGATCGACCGCGAGCCCAAGCGATGTCCGGGCGATGAGCAACGCGATTAACGAGAGTCGCAGCACGTTCGAGAAGACGTTGAGCCAGCTCCAAGGCGAGGGAACGATCCTTCCCGGTGAGATGACCGACCGGTTCAAGGAAGCGCTTCAAAAGAGCGGTATCAACTATTATCCCCGGAACGGTGATCGCGAAGGTCTTCGGAACTATCCAAAGCTCAGTGCCGACCAGGTGGCAGAACTCGGATACGCCTTCAGCAACGCCGACGCGCTTGCCCGCACGGAGTATCAGAGCCTCAAGCTCGATACTGCGAATACAACAGTTGGCGCTCAGAATCGGTCAGCGACCGTCACGAGCAGAGTAACAGAGCTTTTGAGAAACCCGGGAACGATGGACAACAACATCCCGAAACAAACTGGAAGCGAGCCCGTTCCCCAAGCCGCGGCAGAGAGCACGTCTCCAGCGCAACAAGCCGCGAAAGCCCCGGTGCAAGCGCCGCCGCGTCCGCCGTTTGGCCCAGGAGACGTCGGGGCACGCGTTGGCCAGGATGTTCGTCCACGAGACCGGATGCAGGATGCCGTCGGACTCACCGCGTCTGGAATCGACTTGAACAGCCCAGATGCTGTCAGAGATGCAGCGTTTCAACTCGAACACTGGCGTCGATTCAGTAAAGACCATTATTTCAAGTCGCTCTATCGTGAAGAGGCGGCCCTCGTCGCAACAGCAGGCCGCGGAGTGGATCCAGGCCGCTTTACTCAGGACTATGTCATCGGAACGACCGGGAACGTGGATCCGAAGGGAGCCTTCGCTGAAAGCGCTCGACGAAATGGGCTCGTCATCGGGCAGTCCACCATCGTCGACGCGTTTGAAAAACTTACTCCACTGACGCGCGATCAGGCTCAGATGCTCGCCGCCACCTTGGAAGGCCTAGGCGCTCCGCGAATTGTCGCAGAGGTCAACGGACGTGACGAGCTGACCCCGACACTTCGCCGATATGCGGCTGCTTGGATTCAGTCCGGAGAAAAATCTGAAGGCGATGCAGATAAGGACGCGAATCGGATCTTGAAAAGCAAGAATCCTGGAGAGCAGCTCGCCCGGGTCGCTGCGGAAGCATATGACGATGTCTCCGATGCTCAGGTCGATGCCGTGAAGGACTCCGCGGTGTATGCTCAGAACGCCAACGATGGCGGACTCCGTTCCGGGCCGATGGTGCGACTGCCAACCCGAGGATTCACCTTCGGCGGCCCGCTGGCACGAGTCACTTTCGTCGCAAACGGCAAGAGACTCTTCTGGTAGACGCCAATTTGGTAGACCCCGGATTTGTAGACTCCGACAAGCCGCGATTGATCGCTGTGTTTCGGGAGAAAGGGCGCTTCGGCGCCCTTTTTTATTGCATGATCCCGGTCTTCGCTAACAAACCGTTCCTGAGAGATTCGTTCGCCGCCGTCAGTTTGCCGCTACGTTCTTTTTTCGCGGACTCCCGGTCTTCCGCGGAGCATCGGCGGAAGCAGAATCCGGCGTTGTCTCGCTTGTCGACTTCGCTTTCCGTTTCGCCTTCCCACCGATGAACAGGTATTCCTTCGCGCGCGTGTAAGCCACATAGGCGACCCGATTTGTCTCCGCGGACATGATCTTCCCGTGGGACGCCTTGACGAGCGCCGGAATCGAGCGACCCTCACTCGCATCCCCTTTTTGTTCGTCACTCGAGATGCGAAGCGCAAGCACCCGTGCTTGATCCGCCGCCTCACCGACGTAGAACGGATCGTGGATGGCCTGCGTCGCATCGAGAAACGGAAGGATCACGACGGGAAACTCAAGGCCCTTGGCGTTGTGAATCGTCATCAGCACCACCGGTGCATCACCGTGAGCCGCATCGGGCCCCTCGCGGTCGTCGAGCTGGGACATCTCAAACAGGTTCACGACACCGGCGTAGCTGATGCCACGCTCGAGGGAGATCGCACCGGATCGTTCGCGCTCCGCGATCCAATCGATCAACCGATCGAGGTTCCGGATCCGCTCCGGAAACCCACACAGTGGAAGGATCTGGCGGAGCTGCGCCTCTTGGACCACGGTGGAAAGGAGAACCGATGGCGGCGCTTCGGCCGCGTGTGAAAGCATCGTTGCCATTCGACTCGAAACTTCGGTCGCGATCGTCCCGCGAGCATCTGGCGAAGCAATTCGTCCCCAATCGCCACCGAGTTCCGCGTGGAGGTGGCAGAGGTCGAGATCGCTCAGCCCAAAAAGGGGAGAACGGAGAAACGACACCAGCGCCGCGTGGTCGTGCCGTGCCGCGAGGTAACGAAAGAGGTGCTCACACGCTCGAATCTCCTCCAGGGCGAAGAAACCTTTGCTCCGCGAGACGGAATACGGCACCCCGGCTTCGTCGAATGCCGACGCGATCTCGTCGATCTTTTGATGGGACCGGCACAAGATCGCGATGAGCGGCGAATCCCCCTGATCCTTTAAGCCCGGATACTTTCGCTCTTCGGCCGGCGGGTTCGAAAGAACCTCTTCGAGCATCGCTCGCACAAGCCGCGCGACCTCAACGACTTGGTCTTCGTCGGGGAGCGTGTGCACCCGCTGATCATCGAACGGAGAGGAACGCCGAGCATCGAGCGGCTCAAAGGTGACGGCAGTGCTGACGTGCGGCAAGCCGTCTTCCCCGAAGTCGCTCTGAAACCGCGTCTCAAACGCCTCGTTCACATGGGCGATGATCTCCCCGTGCGAGCGGTAGTTCTCGCTGAGCGAGTGGACGCTCCCGCCGCCTGCCGTGAGCTCTTCGACCGCGCGCTTGAAAACGCGCAGATCCCCGCCACGAAAGCCGTAAATCCCCTGCTTCGGGTCACCGACGAAGAACAACGTCCGAAACTCGTTTGGCTCCGTAACGGTCGAGAGCGCGTTGATGATCTCCCACTGGAGAATGTCCGTGTCCTGGAACTCGTCGACGAGGAAATGCTTGAATCGCCCTTTGAGGCGCGAGCAGACCTCTGTGCGGCGCTCCGAGTGTCCGGAACCGAGCAGCAGCTCATGCGAGGCAACGACGAGGTCATCAAAGTCCGCGAGTCCGAGCTCTCGCTTTCGCAAGTCCAGCATCGATGTGACATGTCGCGCCACCGCGAGCGCCGCCCTGCTGCGCTGAAAATCAGCCTCAGACGTGTCCGACGGCCCTGCAGCGGCGAGCGAATGCCATACCCGCCGAGCACCATCCGACGCGCCTTCAAGTGAGAATAGTGCGCTTTCGAGCTCGAAGGTTCGGCACAACTCTTCGAGCTGGAGGCGACGAGCAACGAGCTGGGAGATCATCTTATCGAGCCAGTAAAACGTGAGCCCGCCATCGATGAGAAAGTTCAAGGCGAAATGGATCGGCGAGCGCTCGTCGAAGAACGACCGCCGAAGTACCTGCTGGCGAACCTCGTCGCGAAGCGCAATCAACTCACCCGACGGCACGAGCCGGAAATCCGGGCTCAAACCGGAGAGCTCTGGGGCGGCCGAGACGATCGTCTGGCAGAAAACGTGAATCGTCGAGATCACCGCTTCGGAGAGAAAGAAGCGCGACTCCAGGACGCGATTGCGCTCGGTTGACGTTAGCTCTCGGCCCTCAAAAACGCCTGAAAACAGGGTCTCTGCGAGCATCTCCTCCAGCCGGCGGCGCATCTCCCATGCGCTCTTGCGCGTATACGTGATCGCTACGATCGACCGAATATCGGCTCCGGCAAGGATCAGCCGCGTCATTCTCGAAACCAGCACGCGGGTCTTCCCCGACCCTGCGCCAGCGCTCAACGCAATGTTGCGATCGATCGCCGCCGCCTGCTCCTGGGTCGGACTGAGAGTTGAGCTGCTCCCCTTCCCACTTCGGACGCGCTGTGGAGCGGCACCCTCTCGAACCGAGAACGCACCCTGTTCGAATGCCTTTCGCAACGTGAGGTCGCGCGTCCCGCTCGTTTTGTAGGGTCGCCGAACGTGAGCGCCGTCGCGGCCGTAGTCAGCGCACGATTCGCAGATGTCGGATTTCTCGAGATCCAGATGGAATGCGCCTCGTCGTATCGCGCTATCGTGGCGCAGCAAATGGGTTTTGATCATCTCGATGTTCTCGAGAACGAGCTCCGGGTGCATCTTGCTGTCTTTTTGGGCGACGGCAAGTTGTTCGCGGAGAGCCCCCCGAATAATCGACTCCGGTCCGCCTTTGTCACCCGACAAGAAAGAGAACGCGAGTGCGAGCTGCCCGCCGCGCGTTGGAAGCGCGCCCAGGAGCTGTCGCACTGCGAGCGCGTAGATTCCAACTTGGAGCGAGCGCCCGGCGAAAACATCGGGTCGACCGTGCACCGTTGTTCCGGTCTTATAGTCCCAGACCGAGAAGGCCTCCCCATCGACATTCACCCGGTCGATTCGCCCGGAAAGCTTGATCGTCCCGCGCTCCGCAGCAATCCGCAGCGCCTCGTTCCCCATGAAGCCGAGTTCTATCGCACGGGGCACACCGGGTAGGTAGTCGCGTTCGATCATGAGCGCCCGCTTCAGCAGGCCAATATCGTCGTGAACATCCGAGCCTTCGAGTCCGAGCAGGATTCGCCGTCGTTCGAGGCGCAGCACCGGGTCATGGTCCCAATCAAATGGGCTCACCGCGAATGCTTCGAGCGCGAGTCGGAGGATCTCTGCCTGACACTCTTCGAAGTTCTCGTGCGTGACACGCTCGGCCGTCGGGATCCTCTTGCGCGCGAACTCAGCGAGCACTCGGTGCACGAGATTCCCCGCATGCAGCGCTTTGCGGTCCTCGAGAGAGACCGATGTCTCCTCCAGCCCAAGCACCCGATCAAAGAAGAAACAGCTCGGACACTTGGCGAAGCGCTCGAGCGCCGACGGGGCGTAGGCGTTCTCCCCTTCCGACGAAAGCTTGTGGACCGCATGTCCCACCGCGATGCCCTCTTCGCCGACGAGCCCGTCAAAGGCCGTCAAGAGGGGGCTTGAACGCGCGCGCACGAGCGCAGCAATGCGACGCCCCGAGACATCTCTGGGTTCCAAAAAGAGCGCTTCCGGCAATGCTGGCGCCTTCTGCGCAAGAGCGCTGATGCCGCTGATGATCGGATTCACCCCGCTCTCTCCTCCCTTCCCGGCTCGGGAATAGGTGATGAGGAGTGAGGCGCTGTTCCGCAGCACGAATCCGAGTAGGTAGTAGGACTCGAAAACGGAGCGTTCCGGCCGCGCGCTCAGCCTATCGATCTCCGACTTAATCCCATCGAATTCGCCTGCCTCCGCCGATTCGCTCGAACGGAGGGGAAAATGCTCAGCATTCAAACCGATGAAGAGAACCCGCTTTCCGCGCGCTGCGCGGGCATCGAGCAGCTCCGTCACAAGCACGGCGTCCGGGCGATAGCGCTCGTTACAGAAGGCCCGGCGGGTGGCATCCGCGAGCATCGTGCAGAGCTCGGCGACATCGCTGTTCGGGACGAAGGGCAGCGTGCAGTAGCGAATCGTGCGGTGCGTCACTCGCCGCAGTTCGACGAGTGCGAGCGCGCGAAGTCTCCTCCGCGGAGAGGTGCGCGGTGCCCGTGCCAGAAGCTCTCGTGTCCATGCACGGATAAGGAGGATACGTTTTCGCGAGTCGAGAGCTTCAAGCTCCGCCAAGCGCCTGGTCCGTTGCTCGAGCACGGCTTCGAGACTGGCGAGCCCGCGGAGCTGATGGAGGATCTTCGTCGCGCGCCGACCGAGCCGGGTGTCCGGCCCTTCGCCAACTTCACTCAAAAATGGGCCGATTTTACGCAGTAATACGGCGATCGCAGCCGACGGATCGGCACTCTCGGGGGCTTCGATGCCAAGCTCGGCGAAGAGGTCGAAGACCTCCCCGACGCCGGGACCGTTGCCCGAAGACACCCCGTTCATAAGGACCGTGGCGTCCCCAAACGCGGCATCGAGCATGGTTCGGTAGCGCTCGGTAAAGGCCGCGATCTGCTCCACCGTGGCCGCGGGAAGAGAGATGCCCGGCGCGGTATACAGCGCGCGAATGCTCGCCTCACTCCCCTCGGACAGAAACGACAGCAACGAGAGGAGGAGCGAACCGACGGGTGTAACACTGAGGGCCTCGCCGCGCAGAATGACGTGATCGAGTTTCGCCTGTGCGAGCTCGTCTTCGAGCGCGCGTTGGTAGCGCGCTAAGTTCGAGACGATGATCTGAAATTCACCGGCCGCGGCTCCTTCGCGCGACATGATTTCGCGGATTGCTCGCACGGCGTAGGAAACCTCGTCACGGCTTTCTTCCGCGGCGTGCACGACAACGGTCGAGAGCTCCGGAGAGGACTCGAGTAACCCCGCGTTTCCTTCAAGAAGGCCAGTAAAAACCCCCTTTCCGTCACTCGAGAGTGACGGAAGCGGTTCCGCGCTCGCGGCCCGAGAAAGGAGGAAAACCTCGCGCACGCTGCGAAAGGTCGGAGAGAAAAACGTCTCGCGGCGGGGCGCTCGAAGGAGATCGATTCCGTGGCGCTCGAGTTCACGATTGCCACTCTCAAGGATCAGATCGTCGAGCGCGACCCGTAATGGATGTGCTCGAGCGATCGCCTCCCAGATGCGTAATTCCAGGGGCGAAAGGGCAGTCGGCGCATAGAGGGTGAGCTGCGGTGGAAGCGACGCGCGGAGCTTCTCTCGGCTCGAGGGACGCTCAAGCCACTCGACGAGCGCTTCCAGCAGCCCCGGCGAATCGAAATGGGAGGTCGCGCGCTGCTCCGCCTGGAAAAGGTCGCGAAGGGCGATGATCTCCTCTGTGCGAAGCGAAGTTTGATTCGTGTTCCCGAGTTCGTCGATTGCGCTGCGGATCAACGCATCGGATGTCTCATGCAGTCGCACGCCATCAAGCAACCGCTTGAGGCCGGCGATGGTGCGCAAATGGGCCTTTTGCGGGGTTATTCGGGCGCTCAATAACGGAAGCGCGGCAGAGTGCCGATCGATGATCGAAGCGAGATGCGCGAGAGCTTCGACATCCGAGAGGAGCTTCACCGACCCAAGAGCAAGATACGCCAAGCGACGGATTGCTTCGGCAACGGGAAATACTTCGTCGTAGGGAAATTGGTTCTGGAGAAGTGAGGCAGCGAGACGTGTTTCAGTAATGATCCACGACTTCACGAGCACCTCTCTTATGGAACGGACCCGTAATGACGGGCACAAATCTCGTCGGCCCTGGATAAAACAAAGCCGAGGAGCGGAATGCCCCGTTATACATGAGCGCGAATGCCATCTCCAAGAGCGAAGTGTATCGCTGCGATCGAAGCCTCGCGACATTGTCTTGAACTAAAGGAGCGGAGATACATCGTTGCGCTCTCGCGCTTAAAGCGGCGCGTCGCGCCGCTCGAGGTCGAAGTCCAGACGAGGCGCGGGAATGCCGAGGAGCGGAGCGTATTCTTATACGTGAGCACCGCAGGACATCTCCCGCAACGAAGTATGGGCTCGAGATCGAGTGGCTCAGCCCCGGCCGACGATTTCGCGCATATAGGCCTTGAGCTTCGGCGCAATATCCCGCCGCTTCAACGCGTACGCGATGTTCGCCTGCACGAAACCGAACTTGTCGCCTGCATCGTAACGCTCGCCGACAAACTCGTAACCCATGAAACCTTCGACTTTCATCATCCGTTCCATCGCGTCGGTGAGTTGAATCTCACCACCCTTTCCGGGTTTCGCTTCCTCGAGATACTTGAAAATCGAGGGTTTCAGCACGTAGCGGCCGACGATCGCGAGATTGGAAGGCGCGTCTGCGAGGCTCGGCTTCTCCACCATCGTATCGAGCTGATAGACCCGGTCGGCGGTCGCGTGACCACCGCAGATGCCAAACTTCGGGACGTCGTCGTCCGACAAGCGCAGGAGAGCCACCACCGACTTCTGATATTTGGTGTACACGTCGATCATCTGCTTCGAGCAGGGAACTGACGCGTCGACCAGGTCGTCGCCGAGAAGCACAACGAACGGTTCGTCGCCGATGAGCTCTTTCGCGCAGAGAACGGCGTGGCCAAGCCCGCGCGCCTCTTGCTGACGAACGGAAACGACTTTCACCATCGTCCCGGTTTCGCGAAGTGTCTCAAGAAGTTCTGCTTTCCCGTCTTTCTCGAGTTTTGCCTCGAGCTCTGGGTGACTATC
>JADYYL010000243.1 GCA_020853655.1 Deltaproteobacteria bacterium | reverse complement strand
TGTCAGTTTCTGCTACGCAGAAACTGACAGCTCTAGGACCGGTCGGCGCCAGGGCATTGGAATCGCATAGGAAACGGGGGACCGAGGCTCGCTTGACTGTAGGACTATTTCGAAGCCGAAAAGGTAACGAAGCAAGTACAGGGAAGGCGCAATCGGAGCCGATAACTAAGGGAATACCACAACCGGTCCATTTGCTTTGGCATGAACGCTTTCTCGCTTCGACATCTTCGCATCTCGACAAAGATCATGGTTCTCGGCTTGGCCGTGAGCCTTGTCACGCTCGTGCTCGCCGGGATCGTTCTGGCTTCGTATCAGTATAAACTGCTGCGTGACGACGAAGTGCGAAAGCTGTCGGTCGTCGCTGATGTTCTCGCGGCGGATCTCAGCACCGCTATCGCGTTCCAAGACTCCGAAGGCGCGAGCGACACCCTCGAGTCGCTTCGTGTGATGGACGACGTTGTCTACGCGTTGATCATCGACGAGGAGGCTCGGGTCTTCGCTCGGTTTGGTGCTCCGACGCCCGAGGATGTCACATTAGCTTCACGTGGACTCCCGCTCGGCATTGAGGTCTCGGGGATTGATGTCACCGTGGTGAAGCCGATTGCGCTGCAGGCGAAGTCGCTCGGCACTCTTGTCGTCCACTACCATATGTCAGCGGTGTGGAGCCGTCTCATCAACTACTGCATGATGTTTCTGCTCTTCTTCGGCGTTGCGACCGTCATCGCCCTGCTTCTCTCGTCTCGGCTCCAAGCGTTGATCTCCCAGCCGATCCTCGACCTCGCGTCACTGGCCTCCCGCATTTCGTTGACGAAGGACTACTCCCTGCGCGCAACGCCCACATCCCAGGATGAAGTGGGCACGTTGATCGAAGGCGTCAACGAGATGTTGTCGCAGATCCAGCTCCGTGATCAGGAGCTGCAACAACATCGCGACGATCTCGAACGTCAGGTTCATGAGCGCACCAAGCAACTCGCCGAACTTGTCGAATCGCTCCGCGAAGCAAAAGAGGTCGCGGAGGCCGCAAGCCTCGCGAAAAGCACGTTCCTGGCGAACATGAGTCACGAGATTCGGACTCCACTCAACGGCATCATTGGGCTCTCCCAAATGCTTGCGGAGTCTGACATCGGACCCGAGGAAAAGGCAGATCTGCGCACGATCATCGAGTGCTCTGATTCGCTGGCAAAGATCATCAACGACATACTTGATTTCTCGAAGATTGAAGCCGGGAAACTCGCGCTCGATCCTCACGAGATGTCGCTCAGCTCACTCCTTGCTCAGCTCGTCAGTCTTCTGCAGGTGCAGGCAAAGGCGAAGGACATCGATATCACCGTCGACATCGCCCCTAACGTTCCAAGCTTGATCATCGCAGACTCGTTGAGACTGCGTCAGATACTCACCAACCTCATCGGCAATGCGATCAAGTTCACGAGAGAGAACGGAAAGATCGTGCTGAGCGCGAGCGGCTCCGCTCTCGAAACCGGGGAGGTCATGCTGCAGCTTTCCGTCGCTGATACCGGTATCGGGATACCCGAAGACAAGCAGAAGTTGATCTTTGAAGCGTTCAGCCAGGCGGACAATTCGACGACGCGAGAGTTTGGCGGCACAGGACTGGGCCTCGCGATCTGCGCACGGCTCGTGGCTATGATGGGTGGGAAGATCTGGGTCGAGAGTGAACCGACGACAGGCTCGACGTTCTCGTTCGACATCCGGTGTAAGCCGGTCGAGCAACAGATGGAAAGTCAAAAGCCGAGCACGTCCGAGTCTGTTGCCGTGGACTCGCCGACGTCTCTCCCCTCACTCTCACTCTCGCGGCCGCTGCAAATACTTCTTGCTGAAGACAACCGGGTGAATCAGGACGTCATCTCGCGCATCCTCAAGCAAAGCGGGCATGTCGTGACACTCGCGCCAAACGGTCGAATTGCGATCGAAAAGCTCGCCACCGAATCATTCGATATCGTACTGATGGACCTCCACATGCCCGAGATGGGGGGAATCGAGGCAACACAGCGAATACGCGCCGCTGCGGACTCCGGCTACGCAACGGTGCCGATCATCGCCTTAACTGCGCACGCCCTCAGCGGCGTGGATAAGGAATGTCTGGATGCGGGAAGGACGGATACGTCAGCAAACCGATTGAGTACGGAAAGCTCTTCGCACTTATGACTCAGCTTGCCGAGCAACGGCTTGGGGTGGGTTCGTCACCCGACGCTATCCAACCGACTTTGTAAGCTCCGCGATCTTCTCTTTCAACACCGCTCCTGACAACGGCTTCAAGATGAACGTGGTGGGTTTGTGTGTAATCGCCTTCATCACCGTCTGTCGATCGGCGTCTGACGTCATGATAATTGCAGGGACATTCACCGTCGCAGGCGTCTGGTCGAGAGAATTAATCAACTCAATCCCGTTCATCGCACCGAGATTCAGATCGGTGATGAGCAGTTGAAATGGTGGCGATGAAGAGATGAGCGATAAGGCCTCTTCCCCGTTCTGAGCCTCGACCACATTCTTCATTCCGTTCTGCTCGAGCAAACGGCGGACGAGGCGCCGCGAAGAGGACACATCATCAACGATCAAGACGGGAAATACTTGTTCCATTGAAACTCCAATCCCTGCACGGGAACCACAACCTGGAGTTTAGAGTCATCGGGTGAAAATCGAAAGCAGAGAGCCACATTTGGCGTGTCATCTTCTTGGGCGCCGAACAGCGCGAACTATCCGCGTTGTGCAGTGAGCGTCAGATCGAAAGAAGAGGAGATCGCACGCCGGAATGAGGAGTCCTCTCAAACGGGCACGGCACTTGAAGTTGAATAAAAGCGTCATGTTCTCCGACCTCTCGATATCGTCCGCTGTTCTCCACTCGTCTCGCGCGCGAAATCATTCCACCTTGCGCTGCTGTTCGCCAAACTTGCGGATCGCCAGATCCCCACATCTCACGACGAAGAACGCTCGCAACACTCTTAGAACGTATTGCCAGTACGACAAGGCACCCCGTCGCTGCCTCCGGCGTCAACCGACACCACGACGAGTCGCACGTGGGAACGGTGCCAATTCGCGAAATCAGAGCATGCGCTCGCGCGTGTGGTAAGAATATCGCCTACGAAAGAATACTCTCCCAACGCACGAGTAGGTTTGTCTGCGCGTGAACGTCGGCTTCGCTTTGTCTCAGTCCTGCA
>JADYYL010000242.1 GCA_020853655.1 Deltaproteobacteria bacterium | reverse complement strand
GTCGTCGGCGATGGCTGATGAGTAGGCGTAGGAGTAGGCACCCCGCACGGAACATATCGTGGGCAGCCGCAATCATTGGTTTGCTTCAGTTGGCCGCCAGTGCAAACACCATCATTACGCCAAGCGCCGCAGCTTAAGTAGATATCTGAGTTGTCGTAACAAACGTGATCATTTCCATCGACCCAGTTACCCTCGTGGTCGTAACCGCCCCGCCAATCCAAACACTCGTAAGCACCATCGGGTACTCCGGTTTGGTAGCTGCTTCGGCACGAGATCTTCACGCTGCCGCGCGCATACGGCTGGGCCGCGGAACAGAACACGTTGCAGGAGAGGTCGGGGACCATTGCGTTATCGCAATTCGTTCCCGTTTGAGTGTAACGCGCTTGGCACGTGCCGGGTCCGGTGATCTCGATCCGTGGAGTGAGGCCGATGCAGTAGGTCTGGTTATTGCGCTTCCACTCGCTCCAGACGCCGTCGCCATCAAGGTCCGCCCACTCGCCAGTGCAACACAATGCGAGTGCAACGTTCGGCAAAAACAGAGCAAGGACGAGAAGAGAGAGAGGGCGAAGCGACATACAACGATCCATAGGACTCACTACGTGCGTGTGCGGTGGACAAATATCCATACAGCCGCGAGGGAAATAAATACCGCAACTGTTGCGAAAGTAAATGCTCGCTCGCTCGTCTCGACGGCGCGCCGCTCACGGAGCGGCGACGTCTTCTTGATGGGCGCAGTTGCGACTTCGAGGGGAACTACCGAGAAATCCAAGATCTTTTTCTCGACCGGAGCGCCTTCGCTCAACGCCACGAGTTCAACGCGGACCTGATCGCTCCGCTCGGAAAGTGGAACAGAAACCCTCACTTTCCGCCCGTCGCCTCCCGGGATGTTCTTCAGGGGAACGGAAAAGTCCCGAACGCCGAGGGTCTTGCCAGAAAGAGGATTGGTCACCGTCGCGCGGACCGCGACATTGCCCAGGTCCGTATCGTCACTCAGGCGACCCGGGAAGCCCGTGTCGGCGGGCCCTCGAAGAATGAAATCAATCGGGAGTTCTTGGGCGTCATTCACATCCAACACCGCCGCCGTGACGTCTTGAAACGTCGCGCTTTTCCCTCGCACGACATAGCGAAGTGTTTCGATCTCGGAGAGCGTTTGAGACCCCTTACCGAAGAGCTGTATCGTTGTGAGGTAGCTCTGTGGATCCTCTTCGCCAGGAACAACAAGCCGAATGTCTCGCTCCTCACCTGGGGGGATCGTCGCCTCGTCTCCACTAAAAGTCTTCGTCTCGACCGAAAGGAAGTGGCGGCGATACACGTGAGCAACAGGCGTTGCGACGACCGGTGCATCGCTGACGTTCTTCACCTTCAGGATCGCAATCACTCCCTCTTTCGGTTCAACGACGATTCCGTATTGCGGCATTGTGGGCGGAACCTCGGGGAAACGCCCTGGAGTCACTCCGAAAGACACAACGTCGAGCGCCAGTTTTGAACTGACTCTCGCTTGAAGAATCGATACGGGAATTTCGGCGATACGGAGTCGCGCTGTCACCGAGGTTTCGCCATCTCCGACGTGAAGCGCGGCGATATGCGCGCCAACCAGATCCGCTGGCACAGAGCTGAGCGGCAACGAAAGCGTGGTGCTCTCTTCCGGCGCGAGATGGATCAGTTCGGCGAACCGGTGGCGGAACGTGCAACGGAGATTGCTGATGCCGCCAACGACGTCGGTCGGTGCGCGGCTCAAATCCCTCACTGAGCAAAGTTCAAGAGCGACACGGATACCTGAAACCGCGCGGGTTGAAAGGTTGCGCAGAACAAACTTCGTCAGGACACTCTCTCCGTCCAGCTCCAATTGAAAATCGTCGACACCGATCAGCACTTCGTTACGTGGGGGACTGGAAGAGACGGACACGGCAGAATGCTGCTCCTGCGCGAACGCGCTGGAAGAAACGAAGCAGATTGCGATAAACGGTATCAGCGCTTTCCAACGCTTGAAGGCCACCATTCTCATCCTCATACATCCTCGACACGCACCACTGCGGCCGCCATTGTTATGGCAGAAGCAAGCAAAGTGTAGCTCAATCTGCATGAGAGAGCCTCTGGTAAGGGACCGGGGCATGACGGCCGCCCGAAGGAACCGGGAATGGAAGTCCGCGCCGCGACTCACGATGTTCGCCGCTCGATCACCCCGCGAGCTCGGCTCGCCCGACGAGAGCGTGTCGTCAGGGGGATCCCCTACGTCCAGACTCAGATCACGCTTATGTGGCTGAACTGTGCAGCAAAAGGTCGAATCGACGGGCAAGGAGTTCGCGGGTGAAACCAAGGAGCCTAACGGCCGAAGGTCTCCACTCGCACGGTTCGGGTGGTGTCCGTGCTGGACGAGCCGCGGAGCGCTATTCACAACCCTGCTAGGCGTTTTCTTCCTCGTCCACGAGATCTTCGTCAGAGACATCGAGCTCGTCGTCCTCGACGAATTCGTCGTCGGCTTCGACGTCATCAAGCCCTTCATCTTCGACGATGTCTTCCTCCTCCTCATCAAGCTCGACCGGCTCCTCGTCGTTGGGGACGATCACCGACGGGTCACGAGCTAAAGGCTCGTCGCTCCGCATTCTCGCATCGAACGGAGGGGGCGCGGCAAAACCGGTGGGATCCGTTCCCACGAGATTGGGATCAGGTGTCATCCCCTGCTCCGATTGAAGTCGCTGAAGATACAGGTCTCGCTGCGCGGGAAGACCTGCCGCCCCCCCTGCACCCGGTCGGATCGAATCGAGCGCCTTGTTCAAATCCCCCGATGCCGGGCGAGGAACGTTGAGCGGTGAGGTCTGGAGGGGAGATTTCGGCACGGGACGAGGGAGCGTGACCTCGTCCCCACGCTCATCCACCTCGATGAGTTCGTCATCACGAGCAGACAGATCGTCCGTGTCGCCAGTCGGTCGTGCGAAGCGTCCCCGAAGATCATCTCCCAATGCAAGAAGTTCGTCTTGCTTATAGCCACAGACAAAAG
>JADYYL010000241.1 GCA_020853655.1 Deltaproteobacteria bacterium | reverse complement strand
GTAGGCGAGGTCGAGCTGATAAAGTGTATCCCGAGTGTATTCGACGACGCGACCATCCCAGAAGCGCACGAACAACTTCTGTCCGTCGGAGTCGATTCCGACGACCTCTCCCTGCTCGCCGTTGAAGACGCCACCTTCGGTGATCGTGTAATTGTTCACTCGCTGGCACACTCGGTCGCCAACGCGGAGTTCCGTTTCACCCACTCGGACATGAGACTTCGCACTGTCCGCGGGCGTCAGTCGAGCCTGTAGTCGAGCATTCAAGGCAATAACACCAAGCTCGCCCTGATTCATCGGACTGAGAACGGTGATGGCCCCTCCGGAGAATCCAAACTTCTTGGGAATCTGATCGACAACGAGCCGCTCGATGAGCGAAGCCGCCTCAACCGCATCCTTTGCGGGGATGAAGTATGCGTCACTTTTCGTCACACCGTCCGGCTCCGGAACGTCCGGCAACTCTCCGCAGTTGATCTCGTGCGCGACGGTGCTGATCAAAGACTCATTCGAGCGTCGAAAGAGGTTGGTGAGGCGGATGGAGGGGATTTCCGAAATGGCGAGCAGGTCCCGCAGGAAAAGCCCGGGGCCCACGCTCGGAAGTTGATCGGCATCGCCAACGAAGATAATCCGCGCCCTTCTCGACAGCGCATTGAGCAATGCAGCGGCGAGCGGGATATCGATCATCGACACCTCGTCCACGATGAGCACATCGAGTTCGAGTGGCTCCGATTCATCGTGGACAAATCCTTGCGAAAACGGGTCGAAGCGTAGCATTCGGTGAATCGTCGACGATTCCATCCCGCAGACCTCGCAGAGACGCTGCGAAGCTTTGCCGGTCGGCGCTGCAAGTTTGAGGCGAAGTCCCGCAGACCGGAAAAGCCTTGCCAAAGTGCGAACCAAAGTCGTCTTTCCGCACCCCGGCCCACCCGTGATGACGAGCACGCCTGAATTCGCGGCAAGGTCGAGCGCGGCTTTCTGCTCGTCTGATAGTCGAATCACCTGCGCCGACGTTGGGTTCGATGGGTCGCGGACCTCCTGCACTTCGTCTTTGAGCCGATCGATCAGGTCTTGTGGAATCACCGACGACTCACGCGCGTCGCGCATGAGGTCGAGTAACCGCTCAGCGACGAGCTTCTCCGCCTTGTAAAGAACTGGCGTATAGAGTCGATTGCCGTCCGCGATGATAAAACGTTCAGCAATCGTCCGGTCGAGGATCTCTTCGAGTTTCGGGAGATCTTCTATCCGAAGAAGAGCCCCTGCACGCCGCAGCATCTCCTCCCGGGGCAGATAACAGTGACCATCCTCGGAACTGCGTTGCAGCTCGTGAATCATCGCAGCACGAAGTCTTTGTGCGGAACCCATCTCCACGCCAAGAGCAACGGCGATCTCATCGGCTTTCTGAAAACCGATGCCCCACATCTCGCGAATCAACGAGTAGGGGTCCTCACGTAAGATCTCAATCGTCCGAAGCCCGTATTTCTGCCGGATACGCTCTCCGAGCGCTGCTCCCAGGCCGAGTTCCTGGAGAAAGAGCGAAACGTCTCGCTCGCCGCGCGCGCTCTCCCAAACGGTCAGAAACTCGTCGAGCTTCTTTCGTCCGATGCCCGGAACCTCAGAGAGGCGCTCGGGGCTCTCTTCGAGAACACGCATTGTGTCTTCGCCAAACTGAGCAACGATTCGCTCGGCGAGAGAGAGTCCGATTCCTTTGATCGCCCCAGAGGAGAGATATCGCACGAGTCCGTCGGCGGTGGAGGGAAGCTTCTCGGTAATGGAGAACGCTCGAAACTGGCTGCCAAACTTCTGGTGTTCCTGCCAGATTCCCCGCGCCATAATATGAGCGCCGGATTGTGTGGTCGGCCCGACGACACCGACCACAGTGACCGTCGAGCCAAGCACTTGACCCGGGCGACTTCGCTCTGCAGCGATCCGTTCGATCTCGCCCTTGCTCGAGCCTGTGGGCTCGACGCGCAGGACAGCGAAGCCGTTGGTCTCGTTTCGAAAAGAGATTCCTCGGATGAGGCCCTCAAAGAGTACGTCGCGCGACACGCGCTCGCCGGACTGCCCGCGGCCGCCGTATCCCTTCCGATCTCCGGCGCGGGGGCTGTTCACTTGAGCGTTTGCGGTATCCAACGTCACGGTATCCAACGGCCCAGTATCCAACGGCCCAGTATCCAACGGCAAGGAGGATGAGCCAGCGGCATCGGGACTCCCGGGTGAGCGTTCAGGCGCACCAACGGCGGCCGTGTCCTCAGCGACATTCCGCCCCAGGGGTGGTCTCGTCGACCATCCTCGCTCAAAATCGTCCCTTGCCACGGCACTCCTCGTCTCCGCTGCTTTGTCCGCGTCCGCTCTAACCCCCGTCGCGTCGAACGACAAGGTTCTCCGCGAACGACGCACTCCAACGCGGGGAGACACTCCTCATTCTGCAAATGCTTTGATATTCATTATCATTCAGTTTGTATGGTCGCCAGTTGCCCAGTCGCCAGTTGCCCACAGGATCACGTGCTTACGTTAGAAACCATCATCGTCTCACCGTTCCAGCAGAATTCACGGATTATTATCGAGAGCCAGCGGCGGATCGGTTCGATCGTGGATCCGGGAGGGGATATCCCGAGCATCCTTGCCGCGATGGATCGAGCCGAGAGCGACCTGCCGGGACTCGTGTGGGAGAGCATCGTGTTGACTCATGCCCACATCGACCACGCCGGCGGTGTCCTGACGCTCCAGCGCGCGCTGGAGTCGAGAGGACGACCCGCCCCCAAGCTCTATGGACACGCTCTCGATCGGCCGCTCCGCGAAGCGATCAGAAGTCAGGCCTTGCTCTTCTCACTCCCTCCAGACGAGTATCAGAACTGCCCCGAGCCCGATGTGCTCATTCAGGACGGCGATCGCTTCCTGATCGGAGAACGTGAGGGGACCGTGCTTTTCACTCCAGGTCATGCGCCGGGCCATGTGTCCGTCTACTTCCCGGAGGGCGACTTCACGATTCGCGACGGTGGTGAGACCACGACCTTCAAGGCCCCGGTAGTCATTGCCGGCGACGCTTTGTTCTACGGATCGATCGGGCGCACCGACCTGCCGTTCGGTGATACGGAGACGTTACTCGCGAGCATTCGGGAGAAGCTGTTCACGCTCCCTGACGAGACGATTGTGCTGACCGGGCACGGGCCCTCGACGACCATCGGGCGAGAGCGAAAGCTCAACCCGTTTTTTAACTGAGCGCGACTTGTCGCATCGGCAGAGTAGAGAGACAGAAGTATCTGACTGACGTTCGGGAGAAGAGATGCCAGAGACAATCAGAAAAGACCTCGCCGCGCACCTTCAGCGACTCGACGTCGAGGGGATGCCGTCCGAGTGGTTCGCGACGAAGCAATCGACGGAGAGAACCGCGTCGCTCCCTGAAGAAACCCGCCCTGTCACGCTTGCTCCGCAGAGCGATTCGGCGGAACTCGAGGCGCCTGCCGATCTCGGCTTTCCGCCATCAGAGATGTCCGCGCTCACTTACGACGAACTTCGTGAGATGGCGCTCGGCTGTCGTCGGTGTCGGCTGTGCGAGGGACGAAACATGGTTGTCTTCGGAGATGGAAAGATCGTTCGACCTTTGATCGTCTTCGTCGGCGAAGGTCCTGGCGCGGAAGAGGATAAGCGCGGACTCCCCTTTGTTGGACGAGCCGGAGAACTCTTCACCGGTGCGATTACGAAGGGCATGGGGCTGCGCCGCGAAGACGTTTACATCTGTAATGTCGTCAAATGCCGCCCGCCGGAGAACAGAACCCCGTTGCCCGACGAGGCGGCCGCCTGCACGCCGTATCTGTACCGGCAACTCGAGCTCTTGCGCCCACGCGTGATCATCACACTGGGACAGCCTGCCCAACTGGCGATTTGTGGCATAGACAAAGGGATCACGAAGGTGCGTGGGCAGTGGCACGAGTTTCACGGAATCAAGGTGATGCCCACGCTCCACCCCGCGTATCTGTTGCGGAACCCCGCGGCGAAGAAAGATTTCTGGTCGGACCTGCAGATGGTCATGGATGAACTTGGACTGAAAAGGCCACCGGCATGAATGCAACACGCACCAGACTTCGCAGGGCGCTCACGGGAGTCGTCGGTTTTCTTTTTCTCATCTCGATTGCCATCTCCTGGTCGCCGGAGTTCGCGCTCACACAGTCGGCCGGACAACCGAGAACCGGTCCGATCCTCATCGGGGACATCGACGGACCGATCAATCCAGCGACGGATGACTATCTCAAGACCTTGCTCCGAACGGCAGAAGAGCGAAACGCTCGACTCGTTATCGTGCGCCTGAATACACCTGGAGGGCTCGTCGCCTCGATGCAGACGATGGTGCAAAGCCTCCTCGATTCGCCAGTTCCGACCGCAATCTTCGTCACCCCTGCAGGTGCGAGTGCGACGTCGGCCGGCGTCTTCATCACCATGGCGGGGAACTTCGCCGTGATGGCTCCCGGGACCACCATCGGCGCCGCACACCCGGTGGTCGGCAGTGGGCAGGACATTCAGGGCGACATGCGCGCGAAGGTGGAGAACTTTGCCGTCTCCTTGATCAAAGCGATCGCCGAGCAGCGGAATCGGAACGTCGCCTGGGCGGAAAAAGCTGTCCGCGAGAGCGTCTCGATCACTGACCGCGACGCTCAGGCCGATAAGGTGATCGATTTCATCGCCGCAGATATGGAGTCTCTGATCGCGCAAGTCGATGGAAAGACCGTGACGGTGAAGGGAGTTCCCCAGACTCTCGTCAACCTTCAGTCGACCCCCAGAGAGGTCGTCGAGATGAGCTTCAAGCAGAAGGTCATCAACGTTCTCTCGGACCCCAATGTCGGCATCCTCCTGGGACTTGGCGCGATGCTGGGCATCGGGATCGAGCTCTACCATCCGGGCGCGATCCTCCCCGGAGTCGTCGGGGTGATCTGTCTCGTTCTCTCACTTGGTTCCGCACAAGTGCTCCCGATTAATCAGACCGGGGTCATCTTGCTCGTCTTGTCGTTTGCCTGTTTCGGGCTCGAGCTCATGGTCCCGTCTTTCGGAGTCTGGGGAGGGGCAGGGGTCGTCTGTCTTGTCCTCGGCTCGATCTACCTCATCGACCAAGACCAGGTGTTCGGATTCGGGCATTACGATGTGGACCGACTGCTCATCGGGACCATCGCCACCGCCGTCGGGCTTGTCCTGCTTTCCATATCTTTTGTGGCGCTGCGCACTCAGCGCTCGAAGGTCGTGACCGGTAAAGAAGGGTTGATTGGGCTGCGAGGTGTGGTAAAGACGCCCTTTCGGGTCTCGCCCGGAGAAGACAGTTCGGTCGGAAAAGTCTTCGTGCGCGGTGAGTTGTGGAACG
>JADYYL010000240.1 GCA_020853655.1 Deltaproteobacteria bacterium | reverse complement strand
GACTCACTGGAGAAACGTCTGTAGCGATTTGACGCGACCGCGCGGTCACTCAATCAAAAATCGTTCGCCCGACGCTTACGCCGAGCTCCTAGAACAACCGGCGCACTGCCTCAACCACCGTTTCCGGAGTCGGGGCCATGTGACGTTCCAAGCTCTTTGCGTATGGATACGGGCAGTCGACACCCGAGAGGCACAATATAGGTGCGTCGAGATAATCAAAGACGCGCTCTTGAATAAAGGACGTCAGCCACGTTCCGTAGCTCGCAACTGGCCACGCTTCCTGAACGATGACGCAGCGATTCGTCTTCTTTACGGATTCCAGGATGCACTGCTCGTCCAAGGGGCGCAGCGTTCGGAGATCGATGACTTCTGCGTGAATACCGATCTCTTCGAGTTTTTGTGCGGCGGCGAGACTGGTTGGGACCGTCTTCGACCAGCAGAGGATCGTCACGTCGGTACCCGGCCGTTTCGTGTCCGCAACACCGATGTCGATGACGTACTCGCCGTCTGGCACTTCGCCTTTCTCGCCATACATTGCTTCGGATTCGATGAAGACAATTGGATTGTCGTCACGAATCGCCGCTTTGAGCAGCCCCTTCGCATCCTTCGGAGTGGACGGCATGATGACTTTGAGGCCGGGAACATGCGCGTAGTAACTCTCGAGGCTCTGAGAGTGTTGTGCAGCGAGCTGCTTCACTGAACCGCCTGGGCCCCGGAAAACGACCGGGCAAGAGAGCTCTCCCGCTGCCATGTAGCGAGCCTTCGCGGCATGGTTCACGACTTGGTCAATCGCGATCAGGGAGAAGTTCCAGGTCATGAACTCGATGATCGGGCGAAGTCCTGCCATGGCTGCGCCAACGCCGATCCCGGCGAATCCGTTCTCCGAAATTGGTGTATCGATAATCCGCTTCTCGCCAAACTTTTTGATGAGATCGCGCGAGACCTTATACGCCCCGTCGTAATGCCCAACTTCTTCGCCCATCAAGAACACGCGATCATCGCGAGTCAGCTCCTCTGAGAGAGCTTCGTTCAACGCTTCTCGGATACTCAGTTCACGCATAGTGGCTTCGTAGATTCTAAGAAAGTTACGTTCGAATGAAAGTTAGTCGACGATGTAGGTGTAGTCGGTCAGCGTCGATGGATCCGGTTCCGGAGAGTTCTCCGCGAACTGGACGGCATCTTGGATCTCCGCCTCGACCTCGGCGTCGATGGAATCAAACTGCGTTCCGAGAGCGGGATACTCATTGATGAGCCGACGCTTCGCGAGTTCGATCGGATCGCGCTTCTTCCAGTCCTCAAGCTCTTCCTTCGTCCGGTATTTTCCGGGATCGGCCATTGAGTGCCCGCGATAGCGATAGGTCTTGTACTCGAGCAGCATTGGCAGCGACTCTTTCCGCGCGCGGTCGATTGCTTCCTTCGCAGTTGCGTAAACCGTGGTGACGTCCCAGCCATCGACGGTCGCACGCGCCATCGGATAGCCGAGTGCGCGAATCGAAGCGTCTTCGGTCACGAGAGCTCGCTTGGCAGGAGTTCCCATCGCGTACCCGTTGTTCTCGATGACGAAGATCACCGGCAGGCGCCATAGCGCTGCCAGGCATAGTCCTTCGTGAAACGGGCCGATATTCACCGCGCCCTCGCAGAGGAAGCAGATCGTCACCGCATCTTCATTCTTATATTTCGAGGCGTAGGCCATGCCCGCAGCAATCGGGACGTGTGCTCCGACGATGCCCCAGCCACCCATGAATCGCTGGGCGGTATTGTAGAAGTGCATGGAACCGCCGCGTCCCTTCGCGCACCCGGTCTCCTTCCCAAAGAGCTCTGCCATCCCCGCGCGGGGTGTCCCGCCGCGAGCGAGGTACTGGGCGTGAATCCGGTACGCGGAAATGATGTAGTCTTGCGGTTGGGTGGCGGCGATGACACCGGCCCCCAACGCTTCTTGACCGATGTAGAGGTGAAGGAACCCCCCGATCTTTCGCTCGGTATACGCCTTCGCCGCTTCCTCTTCGAAGCGACGCATCACCATCATCTGCCGATACAGCTTGAGGAGGAGTTCTCCATCCATGGTTCGATCCATAGGGCGAATCTGCGTGTTGATCTCGTTATTTGCGTGCGCGACGGCCATAAGCAAATCACTCAGGATATTTCAAACTGGAAGAGAAAACTCTCAAGAACATGTCGAATTTGTTCGCCGACGAAGCTTACCGGAAACGCCCGCGAACATCTCTCACTCGGAGCTTGGCCCAGACGAATAATTTCGTCCTACGGCGCGGCTCCAAAAAAAGCTCCGCAGTTTAAGCACTCCATCCATAAAGAGACAAGATCGTTTGTGGTCAAAATAATAGGAAAATGAGATAGATCTTCTGCAATTTCCAATGTTTGAGTGAAGGACCGGAGTAACGCAATGAAGCGGACTGAGACAAGGCGACGGGGAACTTTGCTTGCGGTGGATCCCAGTCTGACGGTTTCCGGATGGGCGCACTTTGAGATCGCGTCAGGCGCGCTCCTTTCATGCGGCGTTGTTTCTCCTCCGCCGTCGAAGCATCCACTCCACTATCGCCTGAAGGTTCTTCAAGCAGGCGTGGAAACGCTCATGGAGACTCTGGAGCTCGATCGCAGAGATGTCCTCGTGAGCGAGGGACCTGCGCCGCTCGTCAAGAATCCGCTGAGCTCGCTCAAGGTCGAACAGGTGCGAAGTATCTTCGAAGCGGTCGGTCGAAGCCGAGGACTCGTTGTTCCGGGCCGGATCAATCCGCGTTCCGTGCATACGGAACTTCTCGGATTGCGTGGGCGCCAGCTCGGGAGGGCGGAGGTGAAGTCGGCAGCGAGGACCGCTGCGATGCAGCTCTACGGACGATCCTTTGAACACGGGTGCGATGAGAGCTGCGGTGGATGTGGGCACATACCGCAAGACGTTATCGACGCCCTTCTCGTGGGTTCCCTCGCGCTTTCGCGACTCAACTTCGCGCGAGGCGCTCAGAGCAAGCTCTACGATGTTTTCGATGAAAAGAAACGGGCGACTCGTTCGAGTGCTGGCCGTTCAAAGGCCGCCTCTCGATGGAGCTCCGAAGATGTGGCGCGTGCGGAGAAAGCAGGACGATGAAAAAGCTTTCTCTCTCTGTCGCCTTGTTGTGTCTCGCGTTTCTCGGGGCAGTCCCCACGGAGATCGCTGCGCAGTCACGTCGCGGCGACGGCGCACTTCCCGATCTCGTCGTTTGTTCTCAGAACCTCTTTCGCCTCGGCGCTCCAATGAACTCAAGTTCTTGGAAGTCTCGAGTGTCGCAAAGAGATCTCTTGATTCAGCGAATGCACGTTGCTCGGTGCGACGTCGTTGGCGTGCAAGAGGTGTTCGGAGAGAATGTGACGATCGCCCGGCACACGCTCGAAACGTTTGCGAAGGATCTCTCTGCTGTCACGGGTCGAACGTATCGAGCGTATGTTTCCGATAATCGCAACGATCAGATTCGAAATGGATTTCTCGTGCTTGATTCGATTCGAGTCGAGCACGTTGATATTTTCAAGGGATCGCTGCCAAAGCTTTCGGTCATGGGACCGCCTCATGGGTTCACTCGCGATCCGATCGCTCTCTTGATTCAAGCGCCAGGTCTGACGCGCGGATCGACGAAAAAGCTCTTGATAGGAAACTTCCATCTGAAGGCGAAGTCAGGCGGTTGGAAGGATTCGAGTGGTCTCGATTTCGAGCCCCTGCGCATGGAGATGGCCGAGGCGCTTCGGCAGTGGATGCTCGATGGTGAGAAGCGTCATGGGCGCGATACCACGGTGATGATCCTCGGCGATCGCAATAGCGACGACGGCAGCGCTACCGCGGAGATTTTACGCGGAGCGCGGATATTGCCCGATTTTAGGGAAAACGCCGGTTGTCGTGTGACGGCGGACCTCGAGCCGCTCTGTGCGCCGGCGAACTCAAGGCCGCCGGCTTTCATCGAACTTCTTTCCGCACTCGGAGACGCAAAGCGACAACAACAGGGAAGCTATCGCCACCGCGGCCGTCTTGAGATCCTCGACGATATCTTGATAGAGGTGGGGGACGCTTGGATGGTCGAAGGGCCGGACGGCTCGCCCCGAGCCGGTGTCGAGGGTTCTTTTGGTAAGGGGAGCGATCATAAGCTCGTCTGGGCTGAGCTCCGGTGGTAGATACACTTCGCACGCGGTAGTGCGGGAACCCGTTTGGCAGAGTCGGCGCACTTCCTTTTCACATCTGCCCTGCCCGGACGATCCATATTATTCGGCAGCGAAAATAGACAATGATCTTAGGTGAGACATGCTCGTCCGCAGTCCTGGGAAAATTACAGAGAACGTCATGCAGCTCACGACACCAGTGTCCAGTCACTGGCTCCTTCTGGGCACCGGCAGCGCGTTAATTGACGCCGGAGTCGCTGCCACCGCGGAAGCTCTCGCCGAGCAGATACT
This sequence comes from Deltaproteobacteria bacterium, assembly GCA_020853655.1. Lineage (GTDB taxonomy): Bacteria > Bdellovibrionota_C > UBA2361 > SZUA-149 > JADYYL01 > JADYYL01. Next base: position 1,113 of record JADYYL010000240.1, on the reverse strand, counting down.
TCCTTACTCAAACGGCGATTTTCCGCTTCGCCACATTTTGCTGACACATGCACATTTCGATCATGTCGGTGGACTTGTTGCTCTGCGCCGAAAGTTTCCATCCCTCGAAGTGGTTGCCTCACCGTTGACCAACGAGCTGTTCGCTTCGGAGGTCGTTCTTCGTGAGATGTTCGTGAAGAACCAGGAGTGCTCAGATGCGCTCGCTGTCCCTTTCGATGTGACGTTTGAGGAATGGAAGAGTGCGCTGCGCGTCGATCGAATCGTAAGCGAGGGCGATACCATCTCGCTCGGCGAAGGCGTTGAGGTGAAAGTTATCTCCTGCGCGGGACATACGACAGACTGCACCGGATATTTCCTCAAGATCGATCAGGCACTCGCTGCGGCTGAGGCCGTCGGTGGCTTCAACGGTCGTGAAAAGCTTTCCCCGTGCTTTCTCTCGTCCCGAGAGGATTACAAAGAGACTCTCGATAAGCTGTCGGGATTGGATGTCCGAGCGCTGCTGCTTCCGCACGGTGGTTCCCTCACAGGAGATCTCGCGAAACGTTTCCTGGTGAGTGCGCGTGAAGAAGCCGATCGGTTCGTCGAAGAGGTGCGCTTGCAGATTGAGGACGGCGCGATTCGGGAAGAGATCGTGCTCGACCTTCTTGGCGAGTGGACGACGCAAGGCATCTCGCCGGAAGGGCCGTTCCTTGCCGCGCAGGAAGACGTTGCTCGCCGGCTTGTCGCGATAGCGCTCGCAGAGCTGCAGCCAGATCCGAAATCCACAGCTGCAAGCGACGAGAGCGAGTAACTCGCATACTGATATTGAGGAGCGATCTGTGACTTTCCATCGGCCATTCCCGAAGCAACCTCGATTCCGAATCATTGAATTGGCAACCGGTCTCGGTTTGCTTTTGCTCTCCGCGTGTAGCGGCGGTGGTGGTTCGATCGCCATCAACGGATTCACCGTCAAGGGGAAAGTCGTCGATGAAAAACTCCGGCCAGTTCCCGGCATTGCGATTGCCCTGAACGGTCAGTTCGACTCGTTCATCGGTCGACAAACCACCAATCTAGCGGGGGAGTTTGAATTCTCGAAGGTCTTTGACGATCGGTTGGTCGTGTTCTTCGATTTTC
>JADYYL010000239.1 GCA_020853655.1 Deltaproteobacteria bacterium | reverse complement strand
TCGGGAACAATGGCCGATACCGCCGAAAAAAGAATGGGCGGAATATGACCTCCTGAGGATAGGCAGAGAGAAGAGGGTAGAGGCAGACAACGAGCATGAAGAGTCCCGGCCGAGTCTGCGGGAAGAGCAGCACCTTCTCCGGCTCGAGGAGAACACCGAGTCCAAGCACACCAAGCGCAAGCGCGCATGCCTCCAACACGGCGCGCCGACCGTCAGCGCCCCGCCAACGAATGAGCGTGCGACGATCAAATCCACGATCTTTCCAAAGGTAGACGAGCGCACATAGAAATCCCACGAGGAGATAAGGAAGCGGGCGCCGTGGGAGCACGCCATAGAAGATCAGCGTCGGCGGAGCAACAAAGACGAGAATCAGTTCGAGAGCGAGAAGTGAACGTTTCGACATGTGCTGTGTTGTGATTCTCCGTTTCGCAGCTCAAGGCACAAAGCTGAATGTGATCGCTCGCCTTGGCGAGAAGCACGACGACGCCCATGGTCGGTCAGGAGTTGGACGTTTGCAAGCGCGTTGTCTTCTTTCGCGAGAAGCTCTGCTCCCCAAAAACCCCTATTCCTCGAAGACTCCTATTCCGCGGAGATCCCTATTCCGCGGAAACCTCTCTCTCTCGCGAAAGCCTCACTCTCGTGAAAACCACCGCACCCGCGAAAGTTCTCGAGCGTCACTTGTGCGAAGCTCGCCCTGCCGCCGTATCGCAAGAGCTCAACCGCACGAGCGAATGGACGAGACGAGTAACATCCTCATCGACTTATTGAGCGCGACGAGCATTTGCAAGACACACCGCCGTGCCGTTGAGGAGCTGCTCCGCAAAGGATCGTGCCCTGCGGAGCACATCTGCTGAATAATCTCGGCCAGTGGTGACGGAGTCCGGATCCGCTCCTCGCGCCAATGCGCGCCGAACCGCAGCCGGGCCAGCGTTGTAAGCAGCCAGCGCCGCGTGCTCTATCCCGTCAAAGCTCGCGAGATTCTCTGCGAGGAGTGCCGCGCCGTAGCCGATATTGGTGTGTGGGTCGAGGCCGTCGCGATTCGCCTTCAACCACCGCGCATGCGGCGGATAACGGTCGTCGATCTGCATCAATCCGCGGCCATGCCCACCGTCACCCCGCACATTTCGTCCCCCGCTCTCCCTGGAGATCACTGCGGTCAGCAGCTCGCGTGATATACCCGACCTGCGCGAGGCCTCACCGATCGGCTTCTCATATCGGCAGTAGATCTTCCTCTCCAGCGATGAAGTTCTGAGAACGTTCTCGATCTGATTGGACATCAATCCTCCACGTTTGAGCTGGTGGCTCGAGCGAAATTCTTTGGATCACACCCTCCGAAGCGTTCGGAACCACCCCTTCATGCAAACGAACGGACTCGGGGCATCCGGAACGCGCATCAGTGCGCCGACGCAGAGCCACAGAGCTCTTTATCGACGACGAGGATTGAGCTGTCTCAAACGGTAGGCTCAGAGCGGCACAAGCGCTCTGTTCGCGCGGACACGCGTCGGAATGAATCGATGAACTTCAGCGATGACTAACGGCGACGACGAGTCGGTGTCGTGTGCCGGCTGATCTGGTAGCGGTATCCGAGGATCGCGCCGATGAGGATCAACACGATGGCGGAACCTCCCGCGAGGAGGATGAACGCCCCGGTCGATAGTCCCGTTTTCATCGGAAGCTTTGCCGCAGCCTCGGTCGAAGAAACGAGAGGCACGGTGTCAACGGCACGAGGCTGGATGCCCTTCGTTTCGTTGGTCAGTGCGCTCGCGAGCGATCGAGTGTCCTGAGTACGCGGAACGTTTGCGCGAGGAGCAACCGCGGCTGTCGTCGTTTTCGAAGTCTGCTCGAACGCGCCCAAGGTATTTTGCTCACCGCTCTGCATCCGGAAGCGTGCATCGTTACCGAGCGGTTGCTCGACCTTGGCCAGCTCAACCGGCTCCGCCTTTTTCATTTCCGTTACGGACGGCACCTGCGCAGCAACGTCTTCCGCGCGAGTCGATTCGACGCGCCAGTTATCCAGCGGAAGTTTCGGAGCGGCGTTTGCGGTCGGATACGCCGCAGGCGGATTCAGAAGGTTCTTCGGCTGCTCGGCTGGGAGAAATGCGTGTTGCGTGTCGCCGGCTAGGCCAGCAGCTTCTGTGGTGCCGATCTTTTGTGGCTCAGGAGCGACTTTCTCGGCCGAAGTAGAATCCGCGGCCTTAGACCCAATGGTGCCCTTTGAAACCGTGCGGATGGCAGTCTGCGGATTGTCACCGACGCGCCACGCGGACGTTCCGTCATTCACCGAGTGTGCTGCGCCCTTCGTTGCAATCGCGGCGGAGTAAGCGTTCTCGGCGAGGATGATCGGCTGCGGCTGCTTGAGTTCGATCTGTTCGATCTTACGAGCGGGCGTGAGCGCGCTCTTCATTGCGGAAAGCTTGAGCGTAGGTGAGCGCCATGAGCGCTCAGCGTCGGACACCAGGCGAACATCTTTGCGCTGAGGAGCGGATGAGTTCTGTGGATGATGTTTCACCGCGCATGCGGAGAGACAAAGCGATGCGCTCAGGAGAACAACGTATGTGCGACTACTCATACAGCCTCAGACCCTTCTTCAGCACACCGACTTGAAAAGTTCACCGGTGATGACGGACGCTCGACGAGCGGCCTTGTAAATCTCGATTGTTATGCCGAATGATGGCGTAACGTTACCCAAACAGCGTCCCGCGACAATCCCCCCTCTATTGCCCCAAAGCCACGGGCAAATCAGCGTCACCTCCGGCGCGGCAGGCAGGTGCCTACGAAAGTCGGAATTTGACTGATATTTCAACCGCATAGCCCAGTTACGCAGAAATAGCGACATGCGCTCAAACCGGGGCACCCGTGCGGCCGGCGAGCGACGCGACCGTTGCAACCAGCTCGTTTGCATCAATCGGCTTCGCGAGATGGGTGTGATACCCAGCCATCAAGGCCCGTGTTCGATCCTCGAGACGGGCAAAAGCGGTGAGCGCAGCCGAAGGGATACTTCCACCGGAATCCCCGCCAAGCGCACGAATGCGTCGCATCAACTCGTATCCGTCGACATCCGGCATCCCGATGTCGCTGATGAGAACGTGAGGCGCAAACGTTGAGAAGATCTCCAACGCCTCCCGCGCAGAGCTCGCGATCATCACATCCGCCGCGCACTCGCGAATGATACGCCCCACAAAATTCCGCCCGTCTTCTTCGTCATCGACGACCAACACCTTCACACCTCGCAGGAGCTGCGGCTCCCCTCGAAACGTCAAAGTTCCAGTCGATGACTCTGTCCGCTCAATGGACACGGCGTGCGCCTCTTCGACCCTCGAACTCGGCAGGAGGACATGAAACGTCGAGCCCAGATCCTTCCCGTCACTCTCGACCGATACCCGACCGCCATGCATCTCAACGAGCGACTTGACGATCGCCAGCCCGAGACCGAGACCTCCATACCGCCGTGTCGTCGAAGCGTCGGACTGCCGAAAGCGCTCGAAGACATGCGGCAAAAACTCCGCATCGATACCACGCCCGGAGTCTCTCACGTAAAGGTGATGCTGATCTCCCACCCGCTCTTCCCCAACTTCAACCCATCCACCTTCCGGGGTGAACTTGATTGAGTTCGAGAGCAGATTCCAGAGCACCTGCTGTATGCGTCCGGGATCCGCCCGAACGACAAGCCCCTCCGGATGAAGGCGCGAAGTCACCGTGATGCGCTTTGCCGAGGCCGCGGGTTGGACCGATCGAACAGCCGCTTCGGCTACATCTTTGGTGCACATCTGCTGCATCTTGAGTCTCGCTTTCCCTGACGAGATGCGACTCATATCCAACAGGTCTTCGATGAGCTGACGCTGGAGGTGGGCGTTGCGCTCGATGATGTCCATCCCCTCGTCGACCGATTTCGCATCGTGTTGCCGGCGGCGAAGGAGCTGCGTCCACCCGAGGATCGCATGCAGCGGAGTGCGGAGTTCATGAGAAAGCGTCGCGAGGAACTCATCTTTCGCGTGGCCGAGCCGTTCCGCCTCGCTCCGGGCAGCGCGCTCGGCTTCGAGTAAGTGCGCGTTCTGCTCCTGCAGACGTTCTCTTTCTTGCTCGGACTGCTTGCGTTGA
>JADYYL010000238.1 GCA_020853655.1 Deltaproteobacteria bacterium | reverse complement strand
AGATCATTCGATGGCGTAATGAAGTGCGGCCTTCGATATAGCCCCTTGATCCTTCCGGCGTCGAACACGCGATCGCCGTTTTTAAAATAGGCGTCCATCACGAGGACGATTGCGTCGCCGTTGCCCTCGAAGTTCCGCTGTCCGAGTTCGCCCGTGAGATGCAACCCGTCCTCGGTATCCAGTCCGACGCCAAGATCGAATGTTCCTGTGTCACGCTCTTCGACCGTTACCGCCAAGTCTTCGTCAGAGGAATCGAGTGCTCCATCGGCTGGCTCAAGCAACACCGTGCGAAAGAGCCCCGTTTTGAGGAGCTCTTGCGTCGTGCGCTCTAGCGGGATCGGAGTCCACAGATCGCCCGGTGCGATACGTAAGTCTCGGCGAATAACATCATCGTGAGTGTAGTAATTTCCGCGAACCACAATTTTGCGGACCCGAACCAGAGCCCCCGGAGTAATGGAGATCTGCGCGGACTTTCCATCGTCACTCAGCGCGACAGCCACGATGACCTCCGGGAAACCGCGTTCGAGAATCAACGCCAGAAGTCGCTCACGCTCATAATCAAGCGCGCCAGGAGAAGAACGCGCGCCAGCGACGATGCCGGAGGTCACGTCGCGAAGCTCGGCGGGGATGTCGGTTGCCCCAATCGGCGTGCCATCGGGATGAAGCCACTGAGTCTCGACGGTCTCGAGGAGAACGGGATCCCCTTGGTCAATCTGGAACGTCCCTTGAATGGCGTCACCTGACTCATCGAGAGTAAAGAGGGGTTGCACCGTTGCTTCGTTGTATCCACGATCGCGATACAGCTCTTCGAGTCGGACCACATCCTGCGCCACCGTTTCGTTGATGACGTAACCTGGTTGCCACACTCGCAGAAAGAACGGGCCGGCCTCTTCGGTCGTCACTGCGGATGAAAGCTCCTGGGGACCAATCTCGGACTCTCCCTCGAATGCGAGACTCCGCAGGCGAAGCCGAGCCCCTTCATCGATCGTAATGTTGTAGACGCGTCGATCGTCGTCGCTCGGAGCGACCGAACAATCGACCTTGACGAGAAAGTATCCTCGTTCTTGATACATCTTCTCGATCGCGCGACAGAGCGCCGGAATCGCCGTCGGAGAAAAAAGCACGGTGCGCGTGTCGAGCTTGAGGGGGGATAACAATTCCGTCGGCGTAAAAGCGGTGTTCCCCCGGAAATACATCGTGACTGGAGTGCGCTCTGTAATGTTGAGCTCGAGTTGAGCCAAACCGGAACCGGGTTCAATCGTCTTTGACGTCAGTCGAACAGAGGACTGAAGGTATCCCTCCGCCCGGAGCGCCAGGAGGATCTCCCGAATGAGCATCTTGATCCGCTCCACCCGCTCGCGGTTCTCCTCCGAGATCGGCTTGGCAAATCGCACCTCACCGATCTCTGCTTGGCGACCGAGGTCCAGTTCGTAACGAATGAACAGGTCCCCGGCGTTCGGGCGCTCGAGCACGTGCACCAACGTTCTCGCATCGTAATACCCCATCGATGCGAAGAACGTCGTCAGACGCTCGACGCTGCGCCGCAGGACACTCGCTTGGAACGCAGAGCCGGCTCGAAATCCTGTCGCTCGTCGAATACGATCTCGATCGAGCTCTTCGCCTCCAACGATATCGATCTCGCCCACTCGCAGAAGCGGGGTAAGAAGGAAGTCGATTCGGACGCCAGCATTCGTGGGACGGACGGTCACATCCACGTGCTCAAAAATTCCACGATCCTGGAGCACGGTGACCGATTCCAGGAGCTCGGCGGGGCTCAACCGATCGCCGACCTGCAGCGGCAAGTTACGTCCAAGGTCGCCGGCGTCAAGATTCAAGTTGGTCCGGAATCGAATCTCTGTCACGCGCTGCCCATCAAACGCATTCGCGATCTCCGAGAGCGTTTCGGCGCGCGCGGTTGTCGCGACAAGAAACATGATGAGCACGTGGAGGAGCACCGTTCTCATGGCGGGCTCTCCTTCACCGGCGGCGTCGGTGTTTCGGAAACCGGGGCGTCCTGCTCCCGGACGATTCGACTACGACTAAAGCTGGGAAAGAGTCGATACCCGGGGAAAGTCTCCCGATAGTGCAAACCAACGTGAAACGAACCGCTCGAGCTCGAGAGATCCTTTGTCACCGGAACGTTCTGCCAACCCACATCAAGTCGAAGGGAATTATTGAGCGGGTATTGGACGCCGACTGTGCTTCGCTCGTCACCTCCCAGTTCTGTATCGAGCTCCAGGTCCAGCTCCCCAACGAGAGGTCGCCGCGCAAACAGCTTTGGAACATACTCGCCGGTGGTCTTGGAATACGACGGTCCTATCTCGACCGAGGTGAATCCGGTCAGCCCGACGAATCGTTCCTCAAAACTGGCGTTCGATACGGGGTTGAGGAGCACGCCGACTCGGCGAGAGGCGGACCGGCTACCGCGCAACAGCGAGATGCGATCGAGCCCACCCCCGCCTCCGAGCAGAGCGACGACCTCGCGCTCAGAAAGGCCTCCATCTGAATCGAAACGGACCCGCGGTTTGGAGAGCGCGCCACCAATCGACAACCGAATGAGATACGGTTCTCCATCAGAATTGACCTGCGCCTCGCTGATGAACTCGATCTGTGGGTCGAGCCGCTGGTCCTTCTCGGAGAAAAGGAGTCGACCTTTGACGATCTCGAACTGATTTGAGCGGAGGCCGAAGACCCCCTCCACCGCGTCAATTGAGCCGTTGAGGAGCGGACGATCGCTCGTGCCGGTCAATACCATGTCGCCGCGCAGCAGCGCTTTCACCACGTTGGTGTCGACGATCACCGAATCGTCAGCGCGAATGCGAATATTCAACGCCGTCGTCGCAGATTTCGAACGAGAGGGAGCCGAGACGAGGGTCGCGGAGGTTTTGTTTGCTCCGAGAATCGCATTGGTCATCGCTCGGACAATTCCCGCAAGGTCGATAGTGGCGTCGTAACTCCCCTGCGAAATGACCACGTCACCGCTCAAAATGGGGAGCCCAGTTGGTTGCTGTTCAAGATGTAGTTGCCCGTCGAGAACGATAAAAAAGTTTTCGATTGGCTCCGTAGAGACCGCTTCGAGCTTCGTGGAGATGGATATCCGACGCTGCTCTGAATCAAAGACGTGGTCGATCATCCCACTGCCCGAGATCTCTCCGTCCTGAACCTGCGCGGCAATAGAAGTGATCTCGAGCCGGTCGCCGACAAAGAGCGCGTCGACATCAACCGAGTTCGCCCCGACAATCGTATTGCCGAGAGGAAAGGAGATCGAGCCATCTTCCAACCGGACCGGCCCGCCGACAGCTGGTTGATAGGCGGGGCCACGGATGTCCAGGTCGATACCGACCGTCCCCGATATCTGCTCGAGTCCCGCCTGCTCCCCGATAAACTTGCCAAGCTCCCACGAGCCTGCGAGCTGCGCATTCCATCCGCGTGCGTGACTGACCTCTCCGGAGAGCAGCAACTCGCGTTCCTGAATGCTGAAGCGCGTCTCCCCAAACGACAGGACACCGCTCGCGAGCTTCCATGCGAAAGGAGCGGACTCGCGCATCGCGATCTGCCCGTCGTTGATTCGCACTCGTGAAATTGTGACGGCTCCCTGCCCTGCGAGCGGATCGCCGAGTGGCCCACGAAAATCAACGGACCCATCGAGCTCTCCTTGCGTGCTGGGCACTTCTCGCTTCGCAGGCTGAGGAATGAGATAGACGATCGGCAACCGGGTGACGCTTCCCTTCAACGAGACGGACTCTCCGGGCGAATGAAGCGGCGCTTCGATCTGAAACGAACCGCTCGAGTCGAACAGAGAGATCTTAGCATCCACGTTCTCTGCGCTGCCACGAACGGCGAACGTCGACTTTGGACCACGAACTTCGGCAGCGAGCGCGTTTGCTTGGAGCTCTCCGTCAACCTCGAACTGAGGAGCATCGACCGTGCCGCTCAACTTGCCCGTCACATTGAGAGCGCCCTGCAGCCCCAGGGGAAGTTCGCCCGTCCCGGCGAATGATTCGACCGTGAATCCCTCCGAACGAAGATCACCGCTGAGCGAGCCATCGTTCTTCAGCTGCACATCGGCCCGCAGTCTTCCCTGGTTGGCCGTGAGTATGATCGGAGCGAGAGACAATTGCTGCGCACTTGCGCTCACATCAACCGAGAGTCGCTGCGCGTAAACGCCGTAGAGCGAGACAGGAGCGACTGCGAGTGTCCCCTTGCCCGCAGTCGCGTTTCCCCCGTCAAAGCGCAGTCCGTCTATCCGGCCTTGAGCGTTACTTTCTGGAAGCAGAATCCGGTCGAGCAATCGAGCGCCACGATGGAAGGGCGAGACGAGGGAAGCAAGCCGCTTCAACGGATACGAATCGAACTGGACTCGATCGACGACGATGTTTCCCCGTTGGTAATCGTAGTTCACGGCAACGTCCGCCGATGCATTTGGGGTCGCATCCCGAAGCACGACATTCACGTGAGTCGGATCGAGCCGAGCGTGGATGGTCGGAATACCGAGAAGCCGAAGCTCCTGCTCACCCGCTGGAGAACTGACATCGAAAGTAAGCGCCAGCGGTGAGGCCATT
>JADYYL010000237.1 GCA_020853655.1 Deltaproteobacteria bacterium | reverse complement strand
TGTGCGTGGCTCAGGATACTCGAGCCCGCACACAACCATGTTGCCCGGTTCTCTGGTCGATCTTCCCTCCCTCTCCCGATATTCTTGGAACTCCATTGGGCGGACCTACCGCAACCGAGTAAAACGGGCTAATCTCTCGTTAACCAGGCACACGCGGTCTCTTCCAATCCTCACGAGTAGCTGACGCTCCCCCTCTTCGAACCTCTCGAGGAGGGCCGACCTCCATGGTTCTTCTGTGGTTCTTCTCCGATCTCCGTAATGCGACCTCTCTTCATTGGGGCGAATCGCAAGTTTCCGCGCTGCGCTCCTTCGTTCGTCATCCCACACAAGGTGATCTCATGGATCAGACCTCCAAACCTCGGGTCGTTCGGGCCGAGACCGTGATGAACTGTTTCGCGGTGGCAATAGTCGGCGGCTGCGCACTCTGGCTTCCACCGGTCATTCCGATCGCGTTCGGGATGATGCTCGTTCCCTCCCTGCTGACAGCACGTATCGCAAACGATCAGCTGCCACATTTCGCGATGCCGATGAACGCAGTCATCGCCTTGGGACTCTTCGTGAAAGACCAGCAGCTCGCCGGCCTCCAGAGCATGAATGGGATATTTCGTCTCCAGGAGCTCTCCTCCCACCTTGAGGTGGGTCTCTTCGGACTCCTGACAGTCTACGCGATGAAGTCTGCACGCGATGGGCAGTCGCACTGGCTGTGGGGTTCGCTGTTTGCTGGCGTTGAACTTGCGCTTATCCAGCTCTTCGTTCGCTACGCCCTCATCTAAAGAAGGAACGGTGTCGTGATGTTGTTGAATCTCTCGCCTTCGCAGTTCGCCGAGGTCTGCCTCACGGCGGCAAGCGCCCTCCTCTGGTGCGCCACTCCATCCGTCCTGGCGCGACTCTTCGAATATGGGCCGATTGCGGCGAATGTTTGGAAGTTGTCGTTCTTGGCAGCGATCTTCGCCGCAGCCGGCGGGGTGTGGTCACTCACTCCCGATGGGATGCCCATCGACGTTGTCATTAGCGGATTCGTCCCCGGTGCGACCGCTTCGATCGTGCTGTGCCTCCTCGATCCGTCCCGCTTCCGCGTCCCCGCGCCGGAACGGCCGATCGCCGAGCACTTCCGGTTCACAGCGGGGCGGATTTACGGCGGCCTACTCTTGTTCTTCGTCTTTGCGCTGATCGCATGACCGTCCTCGAAGGAGCGATGGTGTCGCACCGTGCGCCGCCATCGCCTCCGTCGAATTCAGCTCAGAAGCGATCGAGCGCTCACTCAGGTTCCTCTCCCCTGTTTTCCCGGTCGGTCCCCTTTCGCCCATTTCTCTTGAACACATCAGCGACGCGGCAAAAAAAAAGCCCCCGGAGGGATACTCCGAGGGCTTTTTGACATTTCATCAAGCCGAATCAGTGCGTATGCAAGCTGACCTGCTTTGCCTCCTCGTCCTTCTCTTCGCGCTCTTTATCACCTTCCGCCGGGGCTGGTTTGCCGTAGAGGTCGATGTAACGGTGTTCTCGTTCCTCCAGAAGCGCGCCGAAAGTGCTGCTTCCGTCAATAACGAGCGCCTCGCGGAGGACTTCGTCAACATGCGACACCGTGACGATCTCAATCCCCTTTCGAACTGAATCCGGAATCTCCTCGATGTCCTTCTCGTTCTCTTTCGGGATGATAATCCGGTGAATTCCGCCGCGATGGGCTGCGAGGATCTTCTCTTTCAACCCACCGATGGGGAGCACGCGGCCGCGGAGCGTCACTTCGCCCGTCATCGCGATATCGCGATCGACCGGGATGCCCGTGAGCGCCGAGGTCAGCGCCGTCACCATGGTGATACCTGCTGATGGTCCATCCTTCGGGATCGCACCTTCCGGCACGTGCACGTGGATGTCGACTTTCGAATAGAAGTCCTTCGGAAGTCCAAAGAGGTTCGCGCGGGAGCGGACATACATCATCGCAGCCTGCGCAGACTCTTGCATCACATCGCCAAGCTTACCCGTAATGATCAATCGACCACGGCCTGTGACGACGGCGACTTCGATGAGGAGTAACTCCCCTCCAAGCTCCGTCCACGCCAACCCGGTGACGACACCGATTTGGTTTTCCGTTTCCGACTTCCCATACTTGTAGCTCGCCACACCGAGATACTGCTCGATGTTCTCGATCGTGATGGTCTCCTTGCGCTCCTTACCGGCGCGCGCAACTTTGACCGCGACTTTCCGCATGATCGCATCGACCGTTCGCTCAAGCGTTCGAACGCCGGCTTCACGAGTGTAGTGTCGGATGACGTGTAACACGACGTCGTCCTGCATCTCCACGTTCTCAGCGGCAAGTCCGTTCTTCTCCGAAATCTTCGGAATAAGGAACCGGCGTGCAATTTGGACCTTCTCGAGCTCGGTGTAACCCGCAATCTTGATCACCTCCATCCGGTCGAGCAATGGGCGCGGAATGCTCGCCTCGTTGTTCGCGGTGGTGATGAACATGATCTTCGAGAGATCGTAGTCGCAATCGAGATAGTGGTCGTTAAACGTGTCGTTCTGTTCCGGATCGAGCACTTCGAGAAGCGCCGACGACGGATCGCCGCGGAAGTCCTGCGACATCTTGTCGATTTCGTCGAGCAAGAAAACCGGATTGCTCTTTCCTGCACGCTTGAGCGACTGCACGATCTTTCCGGGCAGAGCGCCGATGTAGGTCCGACGGTGACCACGAATCTCAGCTTCGTCGCGCACACCACCGAGAGCGATACGAACAAACTCACGGCCTGTGGAGCGTGCAATCGACTTCCCGAGCGATGTTTTCCCAACGCCCGGTGGGCCGACGAGGCAGAGGATCGGGCCTTTCAACTTTCCAACGAGTTGTTGCACCGCGAGATACTCAAGGATTCGCTCCTTCACCTTGTTGAGTCCAAAGTGATCGGCGTCAAGCACCTTCTCCGCTTCGGTGATCTCAAGCTTGTCGTCCGAGAACTCGTTCCATGGAAGCGAGAGCATCCAATCGACGTAGTTCCGAACCACGGTCGCTTCCGCAGACATCGGCGACATCATCTTCAGCTTCCGGATCTCTTTCTCGGTCTTGTCCCGAGCGTCTTCCGGCATCTGCTTCGCCTTGAGCTTATCTTCGAGCTCTTGGATCTCGTTGCGGAAGTCATCCTTCTCGCCGAGTTCCTTCTGGATCGCGCGCATCTGCTCGTTGAGATAGTACTCTTTCTGAGTCTTCTCCATCTGCTTCTTCACGCGAGTGCGGATGCGCTTCTCGACTTGAAGAATCTCGATTTCGGACTTCATGTGCGAGTAGATCTTCTCGAGTCGCTCTGCTGCGTCGCTCGTTTCGAGGATCTCCTGCTTCTCTTCGAGCTTGATGTTCAGGTGAACAATCACAGCGTCTGCGAGACGGAACGGGTCTTCGATCGCGTGGATCTGATGAATCATTTCCGGGCTAATCTTCTTGCCCAGTTTCACATACGTCTCGAATGACGAGGTGACAGAGCGAATCAGCGCCTTCAGCTCCGCATTGATATCGCAATGCTCTTCGAGCTCTTCGACTTCGACGAGGAAGTATTCATCGGAATCGAGATAGCGCTTCACGCGGGCGCGCTTCTTCCCCTCGACCAGCACTTTGACGGTACCGTCGGCGAGCTTCATCATCTGCATGATTTCGCCGAGCGTTCCGACCGTGAAGATATCATCGGGTCCAGGATGGTGTGTTTTCGCGTCGCGCTGCGCAGCCAGCATGATCGGGCGCTTCTGCCGTTCAGCTTCCTCAAGCGCGCGCACGCTCTTCTCTCTGCCTACAAACAGCGGCACCACCATCTGCGGGAAGATGATGATGTCTCTCAGGGCGAGTAACGGAACTGGATTATTTATATCGCTCATATTCCCTAGTAAAAACCGGGCTACGAAGAGTTCTGTTCACTCCCCACCCCTGGTTTCGGTGTCGTCCGACCTTACACACTTCTTTAGACGCAATTCGGCGCGCTGGAGAAGGAGAAGTTTTGCCGTTCATTTCTCAAACATAGTGCAACGGGGAGAACTCTCGCAATCTGAGAGAATTGTGACTCTCTTGAAATGACGAGGGCAATCACCGCACGTAATCACGAAGACAGGAGATGACAACCGACGGCGCGAACGGAAACCGTCGCTCTCTCGCGGTTGTTCCTCGATCCTCCTCTGAACGGATGACGATCGAGGCCTGCTCGCTTCGGCGGAGTGTGATGAAACACACGAAGAGTCATCGTCTCAAGCGGTTACGCAGATCGACGAATGAAGAACGGTGTTCGGTCAGAGAATTTCTTTTGTGAGGAGAGTCCGCTGGGCGTCGGACAACCCAAGCGGAAACGAACACGGCGGGCCAAGAGCACAAAAAAGCCCGCGAAGCTGGATGGACAGCGTCGCGGGCTCTTTCTTCCAAGAATCGCTTGCTAGGCGGTCTCAGCCTTGTGTTCGAACACCACAAGAGGATGTTCGCCGCGGGTAATCGTTTCTTCGGAGATAACGACCTCTTTGATGTCCCCCTGCGATGGGATGTCGAACATCAAGTCAAGCATCGTGTCTTCGATGATCGAGCGGAGACCGCGTGCCCCAAGTTTCCGGGTCTGTGCTCGCTTGGATATCGCTCGCAGAGATTCGTCCGTGAACTTCAATCGGACGCCTTCCATCTCGAACAACCGTTGATACTGCTTCACGAGCGCGTTCTTTGGACCGACGAGGATCTCCATCAAGGCTTCCTCTGTCAGCTCGCCCAGAACCGCAACGATCGGCAGACGCCCGACGAACTCGGGAATCAAGCCGAATTTCAGCAAATCTTCCGGCTGCACTTCCTTCAGGGCTTCGCTCTTCTTGCTGCGGAACTTCACGTCGGCAGAAAACCCGAGCGTGTTCCCCTGACTTCGACGGCGAACGATGTCGTCGAGTCCCACAAATGCGCCGCCGCAGATGAACAAGATATTCGACGTATCGACCTGGAGGAACTCTTGCTGCGGATGTTTTCGTCCACCCTTCGGAGGGACGCTCGCCTTCGTGCCTTCGATGATCTTCAGCAACGCTTGCTGAACACCCTCACCGGACACGTCGCGAGTGATCGAGGGGTTCTCGGACTTGCGAGAGATCTTATCGATCTCGTCGATGTAAACGATCCCGCGTTGCGCGCGGTCGACATCGTAGTCAGCCGCTTGGAGCAAATTGAGGATGATGTTCTCGACGTCTTCGCCGACATATCCGGCTTCCGTCAGGTTGGTCGCATCGGCGATCGTAAACGGCACGTCGAGCATACGAGCGAGCGTCTGCGCGAGGAGCGTCTTTCCCGAGCCGGTCGGGCCAACGAGCAAGATGTTAGATTTTGAGATCTCGACGTCAGACTTAGAGCTGGCGTTCTCGAGCCGCTTGTAATGGTTGTAGACGGCGACCGCGAGAATGCGCTTCGCTGTGTCCTGGCCGACGACATAATCGTCGAGGAAAGACTTGATCTCGCGCGGCTTCGGTATCTCGTTGGACTTATTCCGAGGCGTACCCTCTTCGTCTTCGTCCTCGAGGATCAGTTCGTTACAGAGGTCGACGCATTGGTCGCAGATGTAGACCCCGCGACCAGAGATGAGCTTGCGGACATCCTCCTGGCTGGCCCCACAGAAACTGCAAACAAGGTCAGACTGTCCTCGATCGCTATGCTTACTCACAGGCCCCCTCAGATAAAAGCCGCGTCTCTCAATCGACGCCCCATTCACCCATCACCCCTTCTGCCCCTCGCCACATCGCGAACGGTTTCCAACGTGATGGAACAAACCAACCGACCAAACCATCTCTGCGCGACGAACCCAGACCCCGTGGCCCAGCAGCTCGCCCCACACCTCAGGTTATTCCAACCTCGACCGAAACATTGACGCTCGCGGCATGCCGAGCCATTCGCGAAGAACCGTAAGAAGCGAAATATAAGTCCGGATCAGGCCCAAGGAAAGAGGAAAGGTCTTTTCGAAGCGATACCGGGCACTTAGCGCCCGGACGCCAGCATTACATGCGATTTAAACTGTTTTCAGCTTAATCGGCCGATGAGTGACGACCGTATCGATCAGCCCGTAATCCTTCGCCTCTTTGGGAGACATGAAGTTATCCCGGTCCGTGTCGGTCGAGATACGAGCGAGGTCCTGGCCACTGTGGCGCCCCATGATCTCGTTCAACATGTGCTTCAAACGCACCATCTCCTGGGCATGAATCTCAACGTCCGAGACCTGGCCTTGGAACCCACCGAGGGGTTGGTGGATCATGATGCGAGCATGTGGAAGGGCCGCCCGTTTTCCTTTCGCGCCTGCCGCGAGGAGGAACGCCCCCATGCTCGCCGCTTGTCCGAGGCAGAGCGTCGAAACGTCAGGGGTGATGTATTGCATCGTGTCGTAGATCGCGAGTCCTGCGGTCACCGAGCCCCCTGGCGAGTTGATGTAGAAGAAGATGTCCTTCTCCGGGTCATCGCTCTCGAGGAACAACATCTGCGCGGTGATGACGTTCGCGACCTGGTCATTCACTTCGGTGCCGAGGAAGATGATTCGGTCCTTGAGCAGCCGAGAGTAGATATCGTAGGAACGCTCGCCCCGACCAGTTTGCTCAATAACGTATGGAACGTAAAAACTCATAGTCCTCGCTCAATCAGTGCGTAAT
>JADYYL010000236.1 GCA_020853655.1 Deltaproteobacteria bacterium | reverse complement strand
TGTGACGGTCAGAGGATCGTGCGCCCCAGCGCCGTTTCGAGGAGCGAGATCGCGATCTCGACCGTTTGACCCCCCTTATCAAGGAGGGGATTGAACTCTACAAGCTCGAGAGAGAGGAGCTTTCGAGATTCGGCAATGAGTTCCATGAGGAGATGCGATTCTCGAAAGGTCAGTCCGCCGCGGTACGGCGTGCCAGTACCCGGAGCGAGCAGTGGATCGCATGCGTCGAGATCGAACGAAAGGACGAATCCTTTTGTTCCCGCGGTCGCAACACGTATCGCGTCATTGACGACAGCTCCCATGCCGCGCAGATCGACGTCACGCATCGAGAAGGCGGTGATCCCTCGCTCCCGAATGAGAGAACGCTCACCTTCATCGACATCGCGGAGTGCAATGAACGCGAGATTCTTAAAATCGATCGCTTTGTCGCGGTCCGAAAGTTTTTGAAAAGCACCTGGAACCAGCCCACCGAGGAACGCGAGTGGCATCCCAAAAAGATTTCCGCTCGGGCTTGTGGCCGGCGTGTTGATGTCAGGGTGAGCATCGACCCAGATCACGCCGACGTTCTCTGCGTGGCGAGCATAAAAATTACTCACGCCCGAAATGCTGCCGAGGGAGAGTGAATGATCGCCGCCAAGAATGATTGGTGTGCGTCCGTCTTCGAGTACCTTCTTGGTCGCCTCGCACAGCGCTTTGTCAGCTCGATAGACATCGTGAAGATTCCGAATCGTTCGTTCCTCTGCCGAGAAAATGCCGTCGTTGGGGGTATCTCCGAGCGTGATGTCCCCGTAGTCGTGAACGTCCGGAACGACGCGACGGAGGATGTCGATGAGTCCGTGTTCACGAAGAACCCGTGGACCCTCTTTCGAGCCGCTCACGGTGGCGCCGATGTCACTTGGAAAGCCGAGGAGCCCGTATTTTGTCGATGAGTGATTCATAACGTTGTCGCGGCGAAAGATGACTTTGGAAAGACGCGCAATTGGTGTAACGAGCCCTCTGACGAAATCACGCTTCGTGGAAGCTGCGAATTCTAAGAACACTGAGTTTCCTAGGGAGGAAGAATCAGAGCTATGAGCGATCCAACTCGTGTTGTGCATTGTAGTAAACTTGGCCAGCAGTCGCCAGGACTCACTCGCCCCCCATTCACTGGGCCCATCGGCCAGAAGATCTTTGAGAATGTCTCCGCGCAGGCGTGGTCCATGTGGGCCGACGATATGATGATTAAGATCATCAACGAGTATCGGCTGAACCTTGCGGAGAAGTCAGACTACGACAAGCTGATCACGCAGATGTGCGCGTTCCTGAATTTGCCTGGCGAGGACGGTCAATCTGCAACGGCGAAAGTTCTCGAGGTCGAGAATGCGGCGCGGGGAAAGGGAGACCCCATCTGATCTCCGTTCGCGCCGTCCAGACACGGTGCGCGGCTCGGCTAGCGCTCGCCGAGTCCGCTAGAAGAGGCGTTCGCCGTTTGGAACAAGTCGTTCCACCGATGCCAGAACGGTATCTCCGTTCTGATCTCGGAAGCCGGTTACCAGGACCTCGCTCATCATCGGGCCGATTTGTTTGGGCGGAAAGTTTACCACGCAGACAACTTGTCGGCCGACGAGTTCTTCGCGAGTGTATAACTTCTTCACTTGCGCACTCGACGACTTGATTCCCAACTGCCCGAGATCGACGCGCAGCCTCCATGCGGGTTTCCGGGCCTCGGGGAACTCTACTGCGTCGACGATCGTTCCCACACGGATCTCGACCCGTTCAAACTCTTCGTATGTCAGAGGGAGAGTCTGAGGAGTAGTCGATTGTTGTGTCATGAGGCTCGGGGAGAAAAACGAGAGACTAACAGTGGGCTGTACTCGGCCAGGTTGCTCGCCCCGCACCGCGTGTGGACGGCACGCTCAAACGTCGGGACGGTCTGCGCGAAGTTCGTCTTGCACGACGTAACCTACCGACGGTCATTCGTCCCGGCAAGCCGCATTGCCCGTGACACGCGCGAATAATGCAGCACCCCGGCTTGATTTCCGGCCGTCTCCCAAATCTCTGCGATTCGATCGGCGATATCGGCGCGAAGCGTCTCAGAAAAGCACTGCTCGGTCCGCGACATGGTGAGCGCGGAGATGAGATAGGTCAAACCCTCTTGGACCTTGCCAACCGCTCCGAAGAGGGACCCAACGAAGGCGAAGATCTCTACCCGATGCGCTCTCGAAACGCTGCCCGCATGCACCAGATTGAGAGCGCGTTGCGCGAAGACAAGTGCCTCTCCATGTTGTCCCCGTCGGAAGTAGAAGGTGCTGACATGTTTGAGAAGAGCGAGAGAGGTGAGGGGATCGGTTGCCTGGGCGAGCGCGCTTTGATCGACTGCAAGCAAATAGCACTCCTCTGCGAGCCCGAAGCTATGAATCTGTTCTGCCGTCTGTGCGAGTGCGAGCAGGAAGCGCTTCCGTGAGTGTCGGTCGTCGCGTTCGCTTGCGCCATCGGGTGCGCAGATGCGATTCAACACGAGAGCGATGAGACGCTGTGCTTTCGCGCGTCGACCCTGGCCCCTCCAGATCTCTGAAAGCAGGAGCAAGTGAGACAGATATCCTGTCTGCCCATTGGGCTCGCGGGCCAACTCGACGACGCGTTGCCGAATCGTTCGCTCGAGAGTTGAAGAGCTATGACGAAGATTGCGCCGTTCGGAAAGGAAGAGCTCTTCGAAATGGATGAAGAGCTCGTGCTGCTCGACATCGGATCGGTGGCGCAGGCGCTTCATATGGGGTCCCTTCGCAAACTGTATGAGAGCAGGACTTCGTTCCGCGGGAACTTCCAGCGGTGCATCAACTCAGTGCACACTATCTCGTGCGTGCCCCCGTACCTAGGGGGTCGAGTCATTTTGTGTCGTACGCAAACACCGAACAGTCCTCAAGATTCAGAATAAAAATCCCGCATCTGCTGCGCGAGCTGTGTGGCGTGTGTCGTAACTACCTGAAATTCCTGCATGCGGATACGCGACAAATGAAGGGGTGGTATTGTAAATCAATCTTCAGAGCGTCTACTATCTTATTTGTTCGTACGGAAGTAGCGTAAATCAGAACCCAATGAGTACCGTATGCAAGCTCCTGAAAGTCAGCTCGGTGGTCTCGAACTGAAGGTCGTGCTCAACATTCTCGGGGAACTGGGACTCCGAGAAAGGGAGATACGGGTTCTCGAAGTGCTCTTCACTTTCGGCCCGCGGCCCGCGAGTTTTATCGCGCGGAAGGCCGGCTTCAATCGGCCGTATACCTACGATGTGCTCGGCACTCTCGAGAAAAAGGGCTTCTTGAGTTCGCTCGAACGCAACTCGGTCAAATCGTATGTTGCTCCATCGATTGATGATCTCCGCGTCAAGCTCGAGGAGCAGAGGGATAAGCTCACCTCGATTCAATCAGAACTTGCGAAAGCGACTTCGGTGATCCCTCGAGCTATTTTCAATGGCATTCCGTCGCGGATGGGAGTCTTCTCCGGTGCAAACGCGGCCGAAAAGGCGCTGAAGCGGTTCTCGTTTGGTAGCGCGCACCCGTTTCTTCTCATCAGCGGTCAACCTGATGAAGAAGTGAACTCGAGTAGCGACTGGACGCGGGAGTTCGAGCGACGTCGTAAGCGAGAAGGCGTTCCGCTGTCAGCGATCACGATCGCTGATGATGACGCTCCCATGACACGCAGGCCAGCGTCGGACGAGATGCGAGAGGGAATCATGGTCACCGCCCCTTCCCCGGGAATGACGGTTCTCCTTCAAGGTGATGAGTTGTGTCTTGTCGATGGCACAGGCGAGAATGCCTTGTTCTTCGAATCGACTGCGGTCGCGAGTATGTTTCGGTGGGTCCACTCCGTCGTGAAATCGATCGCAACGGGGGAGGTCGTCCTGAATCCCGCCTGCGTGCCAGCGTCCTCGAAGTAGCGCAGCGAGTGGTGGCTCAGTGGGCAACGCGAACGGAGCGTAAATCGCACACGCATGGGTTCAGATAAATCAGACCTCGCCGAAGTATTGTCCCGGCTCGACCGACTGGAGACACTCCTTGAAGGTCGTTCGACGACTTCCGATCGAGTAGAGGACGCACCAGAGCGACCGTTTCGCATCCATCTGTCCTCGACCGGCGGCGAACGCAAACCGCTGACCATTCATTTTGTCGAACCAAGGGGAGTTGCCGCCAAGCTGTCCATCCCTCGCGCGGCGATCTTGCTTGCTCTGCTGATGGAGCTCAAGGAGCGCCTTGAAGAGAGTGCACACCAGCCCGATCCGCGCGAGCGGGCGCTCCGACTGAGCGAGCTTTTCTCTGCCCGGCAGCCTGGGGCGAAGGAGCGAGAGGCGATTCGAGTGGCGACCTATCGATTGCGCGAGTTCTTGGAGACCGAGCTGTTTCGCGACGTTCCGAAGAAATCGCACCCATTCCTCTGGATGGAGGACCGCCTTGAGGTAAACCCGGCGTTCTGGGGACGGCATGGCTTCACCCGAATCGAGATATCGAGCGACGACCAGCGCGTGACCGACTGGCTCTCGGAATCGCTTCATCTCTCGCCCCTTGATCGGCTCCGCGAAACGAACGTGATGTTCATTCCAAGCGGCGATTCGTCATTGGATACGTTTGACGCCGATGTGCTGCAACAGGCGAGCCACGTGCGAGAGCTCTCGCTCCATTTTCGTCCTGCGCTGTATAGCTATCCAGTCCACCTCCTGGAGAAGAGCGCAGTACCCGCTGCTCGTATTCGGCTTCACGGCCTGGTCGGCCAGGCGCTCCGCGAAGGGCGCTGCTCCTACACCGACGTACTCAGTCGTCGGACATTGCTCGAAATGGTGGAACATCGACCAGGAAGTGGCGGCACGCTGTATCCAAGTGTCGTAACGGGTGCGGATATCATTCAACACTTCGACTATCTCACGGACCTTCTCGATCACGTTCACGGGTACGAACTCGTCATTACGGATGCGAGTTTCCCGTTTTATCTCTCCACGATCGAGGCTCGTAGCTCCTCGCGGACAGAGCGCTATGTGGTGTTCTTTCAGCACGAGAGTGTGGAATCGTTTCAAGGCGCAAGGAGCTTTGTGATTCGAGACTCCAGGATGTTTCATAGCGTTGAGCAGAGTATCGTTCGGTGGGTCCTCGACCACCCCACGACGGAGCGTCGACGGGATCTGACGCGCCAAGAACTTGAGCGTTACAAGCTTGCCGCGATCCAGCGTTTCAAGTCCGAGGGGTCCGGGTCGTTTCCGACGGTGGTTGTCTAAGTGTCTCGGACGCATGCTCTCTAGCGAATCGCCTCCGCAGAGATTTCCAAAACGAGCGGTGACGGAATCCGACAGAGGCAGTCGATGAAGAGCAAGTTCCGTTAGCCCACCGCACTGATTGTCTCAATGTGCTCCCGGTCTGCACGACGACCTCGCTGCAGCGTCTCGAGAAAATATGGCCGTGCTCGAAGAAACGAGTACAGATTTCCAGCAAATAGTGAGACCACGAGGTCGCGATGCGTAAAACCGCTGGCTCGCGCGGAGCGTGCCATTTCATCGATGCTTCCGGCTCGAGGTCGTGACTCGGCCTCGATGATGGCGGGCTCCGACTTCTCTGTGAATCGGAGATCGAGGCTCAAGGCGTTCGAAGCGCCCGCGGCTGAGAAAATCTCCGTTCCGAGTGAAATCATTCTGTGGTGGTGTTCACTCGACGGCACACCGCTCGTGCAGAGCGGGGCAAAGACCACTGGTGCTCCGGCAATCGACAAATCCTCGCCGCGGGAGAACACTGGTGGCGCGACTGATATCCGATACGTCGGCCCTTCGAGCCACCCCTCTATCACAACGTCGTTCATCGTTCGTTCGGCCATCTCCGGAACGAGTCGGTTTATCTCTGCAAGAGAGTCGAGCACGTGGACTTCCGACGCTCCGTTCCTTGGGCGAAGGATGAATGGACCGGAGTGTTGGCGTAGCTCGCGGAGAAAATCGACATCGGATTCTCGGACCTCGAGTGATGTCTCGGCGCCACGGACGATGAAGTGGGGAGTCGGAAATCCTCGGCCGCGCAACCAGGTGCGAAAGATCACACGATCGTCGAGCAACGCGGATACCATCGGCGCTTGGCCCAGATATGGGACACCAAGGCACTCCAGGAGCGACGACGAGTGACACGTTGACGCATGCCCCTGAGTTCCGGTCGTCACCAGCCAGTACAGATCGAACTCTCCACCCGTCGCACTATTTAGAAGCGGCTTCCCGTCAGCCACGAGAGCGACGAACCGCAACCCTTCCGCGGTGAGGACCTGAGCTATCTCGCGAGCGACTCGCTCGTCACTTTCCCAACCACGGAGATTCCACGAGCGATTCGCGACGATGCGGGGGTCGTCTGGGTTTCCAGAGTAAACAACGCCGATGCGGACATGTTCACGCAAGGAGCGGTAGAGCTCTTCGAGCCGGTGGGAGGTGAGCTGTCGGTATGTCTCAATCTGCGGCGAGGCCATCGGGCTCCGGAAAGGCGTACGCTTATGGGGTGAACGTCTACTACAGCATCAAAACGGCACAAGGCTGCGCGAACATTGGGGAATGAGGAGAGTCGTGGGAGGTTGTGGATATCCTGGGTAGGCATCGAGGTGGATACCGTTTTGAAGCGCTCTCCCTCGAGGCGCCCATCTCGCCCTTCGTGCACAAGAACCAGCGGCAATCCACCTCGAGCGGCCCGCTCGAGGTGCCCTAGGGTTATGCCGGCTCGGGGATGCGAGACGACGCTTTCTTCTGCCCTCGTTCGGCGGGCTCGAACTCGACTGTCACCTCATCGTTCGATATCGAGACTCGGGCAGTACCCCCGTGGGCGAGCGCACCGAACAGAATCTCATCAGCCAGCGGGTCCTTCACCTTCTGTTGTACGAGCCTCCCGATCGAACGCGCACCGAATTGCGGTGTGTAGCCGCGCTTCGCAAGCCAGGTTCGGGCCTCGGCGCTGAGTTCGACCCGCACATTCTTTGTCGAGATCTGAAGATTCATCTCGTCGACAAACTTCTGAACAATCTGCTCGACGACGCTATCGGGCAGCGGTCGAAATCGGACGATCATATCGAGCCGATTTCGAAACTCCGGACGGAATGTTCGATCAATCGCCTGGGAGCCCACTTCCTGAGTGGCGTTTGAGAATCCAATCGGCTGGCCAAACAACGAATCCGATCCGACGTTCGACGTCATGATCACAATGACGCTTCGAAAGTCGGCTTTTCTTCCGCTTGTATCGGTGAGCGACGCGTTGTCCATCACCTGGAGCAGGACATTATATATGTCGGGGTGCGCCTTCTCGATTTCATCGAGGAGCAGCACAGAGTGGGGATGTCGAATGACGGCGTCGGTGAGCAACCCTCCCTGCTCGAATCCGACGTATCCCGGCGGCGCGCCAATGAGTCGTGCGACAGTATGCTTTTCCGCGTACTCGCTCATGTCAAATCGGAGTAGCTCGAGGCCGAGGCTCTTCGCGAGCTGTTTCGTGAGCTCCGTCTTTCCCACGCCGGTAGGTCCGACAAAAAGAAAACACCCGACCGGCTTCGTCTCCGTCGCGAGGCCGGCGCGCGCCCGGCGAATCGCGCGGGAAAGAGCGACAATCGAATCTTCCTGACCGAAAACCACCTTCCGCAGATCATCTTCGAGTCCGCGAAGTCGATCGCGATCCGAAATACTGACGCTCTGGGTGGGCACTCTCGCAATTTTCGAAACCACTTTCTCGACGTGCGACACTCGCACGAGAGGCGCGGAACCGGTCGAGGATGATGCCTTTGATTTGGCATGTTCAAGGCTGACGATTGCCCCCGCCTCATCGATCACGTCGATCGCTTTGTCCGGGAGAAATCGTTCGTTGATGTATTTCGCAGAAAGCTCCGCCGCAGACTTTATCGCACCTGGCGAGTAGTGGACACCGTGATGCTCCTCAAAGCGACTGATGAGTCCTTTGAGGATGCTGATCGTGTCCGGCACCGAAGGTTCCAGAATATCGAGGCGCTGAAATCGTCGAGCGAGCGCGCGGTCTTTCTCGAAATGCGATTTCGCTTCCTCGAATGTGGTGCTCCCGATGCAGCGCAACTTCCCGCCGGTCAACACCGGCTTCAAGATATTCGCGACATCGAGAGAACTTCCGGTCGTGGACCCCGCTCCGACGATGGTGTGAATTTCATCGAGGAAGAGCACCGCGCCGGGTATTGCGAGGAGCGCCTTAAGGATGGATTTCAACCGTTTCTCGAAATCCCCGCGGTAGCGGGTGCCCGCGATGAGCGAACCAACCTCCATTGAAAAGACTCGCAGATGCTGAAGCTTCTGTGGAACCTCCCCATTTGAAATTTTAAGCGCGAGACCTTCCACGAGGGCCGTTTTCCCCACGCCTTGATCTCCGACGAGGAGAGGGTTGTTCTTATTGCGACGGGCGAGGATCTGAATCATCCGCTCGATCTCTTTCTCCCGACCGATGAGCGGGTCTATTTCGCCGCGCCGCGCCTTTTCGTTGAGATCTGTGGTGAACTCCTCAAGGAGCTGCTCCGGAGTCTTCTGCTGACGAGGCTCGCCCATTCCAGAGCCTTCCTCGTCCTCTGAGTCGAACGTGCTCTCATCGTCCGAAGCACTGCCATGCGAGATATATTCGAGGATGTCGACTCTCGTGACGCCTTGCTCCTCGAGGAAGAAG
>JADYYL010000235.1 GCA_020853655.1 Deltaproteobacteria bacterium | reverse complement strand
TCTCACTCCGGCTTTCTTACCGGCTTGAGAAACGCACAGGAGATAAGGATTTTAACCAATTTACATCTTGAGAACGTGCTCCGTTGTCGGGAGCAGTTTGTCCGTTCTGAATCGAGAAGTCTTGTTGTTCCGTTGGGTCGTGGGCTCAGGCCTAGGACCCAATGTGAGCACGGGGCTTACATTTGGGACAGAACGGAGAGAAACGATGGAAGCATCCGGCAAGTTCGTGAACGAGGCTCTGAGGCTGACGCGTTTGGGCGCCACCGTGACCATTCCCCAGCTCGCGGAAGAGAACAGTGGTCGGAAGGTCGTCCGTGTGGAACTGCCCCCGGAGGTCCGGCCCGATTCGGCCACCACCGAGGTGTGGCAGCAGGCTCACCGCCTCACGGCTATCGTCACGGTGCCGGTCCACGGCGACGAGGCCCGTCGACTCGCGCGACTGGTCCTGCCCCGAAACGCCGTCTCCGTCCCGGGACTCGAAACCTTCCGGTCGGAGAGCCGCGTGACGTTCGGCGAGTTCAGCGCGACGTTCGAGCTGTACGGCGCGGAGGTCACCAGGATGGTCGCCCAGCTCCGGAAACGGAACGCACGCAACACGTCCGAGGAGGACCAGCCGAGACCCGAGGCCATCACGACGCTGAGCCGAGTCGACCACGGCGCCCCCCACGGAACCCTCGGGAAGTTCAGTGAGCCGACCCGTCGCAGGCACCCGGCACGCAACGGCGGTCCCAAGCCGACGCCGACCGGACACTCGCTCCTCCCGACGCGCCCGACGCATCACCCCTCGCGCTACGCGCCTCCCGCGCGCTGATCGAGACCCGCAAGCGCACGACGACCGCTGCAATTGACGCCTGAGACCAACTCAAACGCGCCACATGCGCCGCAGACTCTAGGCTCTCAGCAGCGTAACGTCGCCGACGAGCATCCGCTTTCCTTCGGGAACCGGTGCTCGTCGGGCTTCGGCATGAACTCAATAACGGATTTCACCTTAGGTAATGCTCCCGTGCGTTTCTCATAACTTTCCGATCACGCCGTGCATCGCGCGTTCGCCAAGATCACTGAATCATCCACACTTTTATGAGAGAGAACGCGGAGTAAAATACTCTCGCGGATCGACGGCCTGACCTTTGTGGCGCAGCTCGAAGTAGAAGTTACGGCCGCGGTGATCTGCCTCCCCGAGAACACCAACCGCGCTTCCCCGATTCACGTTCTCACCGGATCGAACCAACGTCGAAGCGAGGCGCCCGTAGAGCGTATAAAACCTCGAACCGTGATCGACAATGACGACGTTGCCGAAACCCGGGAGCCGTTGGCTGAGTACGACGCGCCCGGGAGCGACGGGAGTCACACGTTCGCCGACCTTGCCCGAGAACTCGAGCCCCTTCACGAACAGCACATCGCCGAAGTCTTCGTGACGTTGTTTTCCAAAGCGCTGCACGAGCCGTCCGTCGACAGGCGGCTCAAGCTTCCCAATCAACTTCGACAGCCCGGGGCCAGCAAACGGTGCGACCGATTTCGACTCGCCGTTATCGTCACGCTCGACTTTCTCTTCCCGTTCGCCGCGCGCAACCCTTGTCTCTTCCGGGATACTTGAAGGCTCCTCGCTGCCCATGATCGATGAGAGCACGCGCTCAAGCTGCGCCGCTGCGGCCGCAAGCTTCTCAAGGCTCTTCTCTTGGTCGATTTTTTTGCGACCCGCTTCCTCGAGGAGCTTTGCTTTCTCCAGCCGTTTGCGAGTGAGCTGCTCTTCTAGCGCAACGATCTCATTTAACTTGGCCTCGCGCTCAGCCTTGCGAAGCTTCACATCGTTGCGTTCGGCGTCGAGTCGCTGGCGTTCATTCAGCATGACGCCGACGATGCGACGATCACGTTCGGTCACGGCAGAGAGATAGCGGCTCCGCCGGGCAAAGTCGTTCCACGAGGCCGCCTCGAGCAGGTAGCCGGTCGAGGCCGCGCGATGGTGGGACTTATACAGCGCGACGAGGCGCTCTTCGAACGCCCCCTTCTGGACGCGCCACTCCTTCTCCGCCTCGCCCGCGCGCTTCTCAGCCACCGCCACTTCGCGATCGAGGTCGACGACGGCGGCGCGCGTCCGCTTCTCTTCCGATTCCAGGGACTTTGCCTCGCCCGTCAGCTTCTCATGGGCTGTGCGCAGCTCCGCCTCTTGGGCCTGCAGCCCCTTCATCCGATCTTCCTCTTTCGCCAGTCGCTTTCTCACGAGCTGAAGGTCCGCCATGATCCGCTCGCGATCCGATTTCGGCGCCGCAGCGGCAACGGAGAGGGAGAGAGATGTCTGGAAGCAAACGAGGAGCGCAAGGAAGATTCCCCGCCGCCAACCATTGGTCAATATGTGTTGAACGCTGTTACGCATCCATGAACCGCTGGAGAGCTGTTAGCCCTGAGATGACGGCGAACGTCACGGCGCCGATGATGAAGAGCATCAACGTCGGTGCGCTGACGAAGGTGATGGCAGGCTCAAGCGCGCCAAATGCGCCAGACCCGTGGACGTAACTCCGAACGAGCGCGAATGCGAAATATCCGCCGACAACCCCGAGAGCGGCTCCCAAGAATCCCTGAATCGCTGTTCCAATCAGAAACGGGAAACGCACGAACTCTGTCGGAGCCCCCACGAGCTGCATAATCTCGATTTCGTCTCGCCGCGCATACATGATCAACTTCGTCGTGCTGAACACGAGGAAACAGACAATCCCGACGACGAAGATCGCGACGACACTCGAAACGAAACGAAAGACGGCGAGCCCGCGCTCGAGTTGCGCAAGCCACTCGGAACCGTGCACAACGTCGGCGACAATCAGGTGCTTTCGAAGCGATGCGACGAGGGCCTGCGCGGCTTCGTGCCCATCCCCTTCCCCACGGACCTCGATCTCGAACGAGGCGGGAAGCGGATTCTCGTCTTCAAGCCCCGTGAGAACACTCGCCCGGGGACCAAGGCTCGAACGGAAGCTGGCAAGGGCTGCTTTCTTTGAAATGAACTCTACGGACTGGAGGTCCTTCTGCCCTTTGAGTTCGGTCTCGAGCGCCTTGATCTCTCCGTCCGGCACTCCATCCTTCAGATAGACTGAAACGTTGAGTGTGCTCCCGGCCCTCGTGATGAGATCGTCGATGTTCGCAAGGAGCGCCGCGCCGCCGACCAACAGAAAGATGCTCGCCGCAATGGTGATGATGGCGACCGCACTCGTGATCGGCAGCGCGATGACGCTGCGCACACCTTCGCTCACGAAATAACGAAGCCGCTCGCTCGCCTTAATGGTCTCGAGCTTGGAACGATCTCGCCAAATCTCAGCGAGAATTCCGGGGGGCAGTTCACTCTGCACTTCTGGGAGTTTTTCCATCGGGATTTCCATCACCTCACCCCTTGGGCCGGGCAAAGTCCCCGATGATTCGACCGTGGTCGAGCACCAGCGTGCGACGGTTCAGCTCTTCGATCAGCGCCAGATTGTGCGACGCGATGATCACTGTTGCTCCGCATCGATTGGCCTCGAGCAGCAAATTGAAGATCGCATTCGAGATATCCGGATCGAGATTTCCGGTCGGCTCGTCGGCGAGTATGAGATCTGGAGTGTTTAAGAGCGCTCGAGCAATAGCGACCCGCTGTTGCTCTCCGCCCGAAAGCGTTTGTGGGTATGCGTTGGCACGCTCTTTCAATCCCACCGCGCTGAGCATCTGGAACGCCCGTTTGAGACGCTCTTGCCGTCGCACCCCACAGACCTCAAGTGAGAACGCGACATTCTCAAGCGCTGTTCGCGTCCGAAGAAGTTTATAGTCCTGGAAGATCACGCCTATTCGTCGGCGATGCTCCATGACATTTCGGCGGGAGAGGCTGCTGAGATTCCGACCGTTGACGATCACACTTCCGCGCGACGGATCCTCGGCGGCAAATAGAAGTTTTAAGAGTGTTGATTTGCCTGCACCGCTCGCTCCGGCAACGAAGACGAACTCTCCCCGCGCAATTTTCAGATCAATGCCGGTGAGCGCCGGTTGGCTTGGTGGATAGATCTTCTCGACCTTCGCGAGCGAGATCATCTCTCTTGCTTCGGCACCAGCCATGGACCCTCAAGTATACGCTTCGAAACACGGCCGGTCTGGGGACGCTCACGCGTCCCCAATCTCCGGGACTGAAGAACGCCAACCGATATCAACTAGGATTTCGAACCGGACTTCAGGATGACCTGCATGTTCAGATCCTTCCGGCACGAAACGGAACGGCTCACCGAGCCGCCGGCGGGAATGCTCGCCGAGAAGTTCCTGCGCAACACGACGGCGCCCTTCGTATCAGAGCCGACGATGTCGAAGCTTACAGAATATCCCGACTCCTTATTTGAGTTCGACACGACGGCTTCGCACGAATCAGATCCCTTTCGCGAAACCCGAGCGAGGATGGCGCTCTGCGCATCGCCGGGAGAGGCATCCCCTGAGACATTGACCGCGGTGCGCTTCGGAAAATTGCCGTAACTGGCGATGACTCCGGGCTGGAGCTTCCCTTCGTCCTTCGCCGCGTCCTCTGCCGGGGCGTCGCCCGGGGTGCTCGGGATAGCGGTCGGCGCCGGGGCCGGCACCTGAGCGGAAGCGATCTGAGCAGAGATGGAATTCATGCCGACGACAAACGTGACGGTAAACACGGCACGGGTGGCAAGCTGTCCAACGAACGCGGTTCGACTCTTCATAACGGTTCTCCCTTCCCAATACTTTGGAAATGACAATTTTGGACGCAATTCCCTGAATCCGTTCGAGGTATCCAGACCTCGGGATACTCCTGGCGCAGCGACCGACCCAAGTCCCAAGTGCCCGAACCGGACCCAGTCCCGACACGCCCCAGAACAAGGAGCTTCAGAACAAGTAACTGCGCGGACTGATTCGATGGACCCCGTTCCCGCCGGGCGCCCGAAGAAGCAATGCTGGCGGATTCTACTCGGTTCACCACCACCCCGCAATTTCCAGTTCAACTTCTCCAGAGCCTCTGATACTATGTCACTTTACGCATCCCGGTTATCTTTTTGCTTCCTCTCCATCTTGAGCGCATGAAATTCGGCTTGAGCGCATGAAATTCGGAAACACCGAATTCATATTGAAGCGCGGTGACATCACAAAGGAATCCGTCGACGCGATCGTCAACGCCGCGAACTCTGCCCTCGTGGGCGGCGCGGGAGTCGATGGCGCGATCCATAAGGCCGGTGGTCCCGCGATTATGGCGGAACTGAAGCAGATCGCCGCCCAGATCAAGAGATGCCCCCCTGGAGACGCGGTTATCACGGGGGCTGGCAAGCTCAAGGCACAACACATCATTCATGCCGTCGGCCCGGTCTGGGCTGGAGGAAAGAAGGACGAGGCGGAAACCTTAGAAAGCGCCTACTACAACAGCCTGATCCTCGCGAAAGAATACGGCGCCACAACCGTTGCCCTCTCTGCTCTCAGCACCGGAGCGTTTGCCTATCCGCTCGACCTCGCAAGTCAGATCGCCCTGAAGACCTGCGCCGACTTCTGCAAAGAACATCAGACGTTCTCGGAGCTCCGTTTCGTGCTTTTCACCGAGGACTCTTTTCAAGCCTACTCTCAGGCGTT
>JADYYL010000234.1 GCA_020853655.1 Deltaproteobacteria bacterium | reverse complement strand
TTCCTCGGAGACGACGACAACGACCGCGTCGCTCACCTCAGACAAACCGAGCGCCGCGCGATGACGGGTGCCATACCCGCTACTCGGCGCTTCGAAGGTCAGCGGCAATACGGCTCCGGCCGCGACAACACGATCGCCCTCAATAATCACGGCGCCGTCGTGAAGTGGAGAGGTTTTCTGAAAAATCGCGACGAGCAACTGATCCGAAATGAGGGCGTCGAGTCGCACCGCATGTTCGGCGTATTCGTCGAGTCCAACGTCGCGACGAAGCACCATCAGCGCTCCGATGCGGCGGGAACTCAATTCGGCTGCAGCGCCTGCCACGTGCCGAATGGTGGTCTCCAGCGCCTCAGGCAAGTTCGGAGAAAAGCCGGGAAAGAGACCGACCTTCACCAGTCCGCGGCGGAGGTCATCTTGAAAGAGCACGACGATGACGAGAATCACGGACCCGAGGAAGTTCCCGAGGACCCAGTTCAACGTAACGAGGCCCAGCTTCCGAGAGATAACGTAGAACAGCCCGACGATGACGAGGCCGAGCAGCATGTTCTGCCCGCGGGTGCCTTTCACGAGCAGCAAGATCCAGTAAATCAGAACCGCAACGAGCAATACGTCCAGGAGGACGCTCAAGACGCTGAGCGTCGTGAGCGTATTGACGGAGAGCTGGAACGGAAACCAATCCATCTCATGCTGCCTGTGCTTCGCCCGCTACGTCGCTCGGGGGTCCGGGGTCCGTGGGAGTGCGAGGAGGAAGAATCTCGGGTCGAATTTGGCGAATGATCGTGTCGACCTCTTCGGCATCGATGGTCTCGCGCTCGATCAGCGACTTCGCGAGAGCATCTAGCACATCTCGATTCTCGCGAAGCAGTTTCCGCGAGCGCTCGAGCTGAATATCGATGATTGAACGAATCTCATCGTCGATCAGGCTCGCCGTTTGTTCCGAATAGTCTCGTTGATGCCCAAAGTCGCGTCCGAGAAACGGAGCATCCTCTTTGCGCCCGTATTCGAGTGGGCCAAGGCGGTCGCTCATTCCCCATTCACAAACCATTCGACGGGCAATACGTGTGGCGTGCGAGATATCTGAGCTCGCGCCGGTTGAGATCTCCGAGAACACGAGCTCTTCAGCGGCGCGTCCGCCGAAGAGAATGCAAATCTTATCGAGCCAGTATTCCTTCGGATATGTGTGCTTGTCATCCGTGGGGAGCTGCATCATCAGGCCAAGGGCGACTCCGCGCGGAACGATGGTGACCTTGTGCACGGGATCCGAGAACGGCAATACCTTTGCGATGAGCGCGTGACCAGACTCGTGGAATGCACTGATCTGGCGATCCTTCTCCGACAGGATCATCGACTTGCGCTCAACCCCCATGAGAATCTTATCTTTCGCGTGCTCGAAGTGACTCATGTTCACCTCTTCGGCCTCTTTCAAAGCCGCATAGAGAGCCGCTTCGTTCACAAGATTTGCGAGATCAGCCCCAGAGAATCCAGGTGTTCCCCGGGCGAGTGTCTTGAGCGCAATTCCCGCGGCGAGCGGAATCTTCTGCGTATGGACCTTGAGAATCTCCTCTCGACCCTTAATGTCGGGGAGCGGTACGACGACCGTGCGATCAAATCGGCCTGGACGAAGGAGCGCTGGGTCCAAAACGTCGGGTCGGTTCGTTGCGGCGATCAAGATCACCCCCTCGTTCCCTTCGAATCCGTCCATCTCGACGAGCAACTGATTCAGCGTCTGCTCGCGTTCATCGTGCCCGCCACCAAGCCCGGCGCCACGATGGCGACCGACCGCGTCGATCTCGTCGATGAACACGATGCAGGGCGCATTCTTCTTCGCGCGAACGAACAGATCTCGGACACGCGACGCGCCGACACCAACAAACATCTCCACAAAGTCGGAACCGGAGATACTAAAGAAAGGAACACCCGCCTCGCCGGCGATCGCACGAGCAAGCAAAGTCTTTCCAGTCCCAGGGCTTCCAACGAGAAGCACCCCTTTCGGAATTCGCCCGCCGAGTTTCGTAAACTTCTTTGGGTCCTTCAGGAACTGCACAATCGCGTCGAGCTCGCTTTTCGATTCCTCAATCCCGGCGACATCGGCAAACGTGACCTTCTCCGCCCCCTCTTCCTGCAAGCGCGCTCGGCTCTTTCCAAAACTCATCGCCTTGCCGCCGCCAAGTTGCAGGTTGCGCAAGAAGAAGATCCAGATGGCGAACAAAACAATGAAAGGGAACCAGTTCGCCAAGATGTAGAAATAGACCGATTCCTCTTCCTTCGGACGGGAATCGAACTTGACCTTGTTCGCACGCAGCGCCTTGACGAGCTCCTCATCGCCAGATGGAGCGTAGGTGGAAAAAGCACCGTCGGGCCGTGGCGAGTAACCGTCGACATACTTTCCCTCAATCTCCTGATCCTTGAGCACGACCTCCTGGATCTTCCCGGCGTCGAGCGCATCACGGAACTCGGAATAGAGGATACTCTCGGGCCGCTTCTCTTGAGTGCGGAAGACACTCCAAGAGAGCACGATCATGAGCAAAATGATGACCCAAAGCAGGGAGTTTTTTGAGAACTGGTTCAAACGGTATCTCCTCTTCTCCGCCGGAGGCGGAATCGGCTTTCGAACAATCTGGGGGCACGAACTGAAATCACTATAACCATCCGCGCCTCAATTTAGTATCAGCGGAGCGAAAAACTCAAAAAATTCCACACGATCGCAGCAAGGAAGCTCAGGTGACACCTCCGACGCGCTTTTCATGCGAACCACTCTCAAGGCGCACCACCTGAGCGCTCCTCGCGGTAGGAACGGGGGTTCGGCTCACCTTATATTCTATGGCCGGATTGCAGCGGAAGCTTCAAAAACTTAGAGCGAGCAAGCCTGGGAAACTCCTCAATGCTCACGACTATCTTCGTGAGCGAATCGAATACCGTTTCGCTCACTCACCCTCGCTACATTCCCACCGCCCAGCTGGCAGATCTTCTCTT
This sequence comes from Deltaproteobacteria bacterium, assembly GCA_020853655.1. Classification (GTDB taxonomy): domain Bacteria; phylum Bdellovibrionota_C; class UBA2361; order SZUA-149; family JADYYL01; genus JADYYL01. The sequence continues at coordinate 1,153 of JADYYL010000234.1, read as the reverse complement.
CAAACGGCGGCTCGATGACCAACCGAGCCAATCGTGTCCAGGCGTCATATCCCACGGCGAACGCGGGCTCCCCGAGTGCTGCGTAGCCGGCCCGGCGAAGCATACGCCAAAGAACCGCCTGCGGAAGCACGCGGAGCTCCTGAAGTTGAGAATCCCCACTTCGCACCGCCAATGGGTGCGCGAGGGCCAACTCTGAGACGACAGCATCCATAAAATCTTCATCATCGCGAAAACGATCGGCTTCGCACGCGAGGGAATCCTCCACGTCAGGGTTCAGCTCGCTCGCGAGAAATGGCATGACTCGGTGACGAATAAGGTTCCGCGTGCGCTGCACATCCGTATTTGTCTCGTCGACGACGAACTCGACGTGACACTCGGCGAGCGCCGCCCGTAACTCGTCTTTCTCCACCCGCAGCATGGGGCGGAACAATCGCCGCTGCATATCGAGCGGACTGATGGCATGGGCGTAAGTCGCTAATCGCCCAGACACGAGGCGCATGAGGAGAGTCTCCGCCTGATCCCGGCGGTGGTGAGCAGTAACGATCAGGTGGGCCCCAGCGGCGATGCGACACCGTTCAAAGAATTCGTAGCGCCGGGCCCGCGCCCAAGCCTCGATCCCTTCCCTGTCGGGCCGATCAACCGCTCGCTCTGAGACGAACTGACAACCGTAGCGATGAGCGGCGTCGCGCACGAAGCGCTCGTCGTTCGCACTCTCGGCTCGGAGTGCGTGATCGTAATGAGCGACAATCAGATGCTGCTTCGGATTGCTATTCTCCCCCGCGAGCAAATGGAGCAGCGCCATCGAATCTTCCCCACCGGACACGGCAACGATCAACTTCAGATGCTCGTGCGGAACGGCACACGCGACAGCGGCGAGCTCTGTGGCACGCCGCAGATGTTCGATGACCCGAAAAGTGGCAGGAGGATATTTGCGCATGGCGCATCTTACTCACGACCGAGAATATTGGCAGCCCCTCGTTCGAGCGTTCCCCGAGGAGACAGAATTGAAAGAATCCAGCCAAATTCGGGTCTGTTGGTAAACTCTGCGCCGCGATGGTACGAATAGCCCCCTGAGCACTTCGCTTGCTGTCGAGCACGAAATACTCTCGCTCACCGGGATGGTAGCTACGGGCGTGAGCCCGAGTCGTTGACC
>JADYYL010000233.1 GCA_020853655.1 Deltaproteobacteria bacterium | reverse complement strand
GTGCGGATGTGGAGGGGAGGGGATTTAACCAACTTCGCTCACTCGCTACGCATGACTACCTCGAATCTCATCAGTCGCACACCATCGCAGCGTTCGCATTCCGCCGATCCCCTCGTCTCGACAATTGCCCAGACCTCGGTCGATCCGAGCCGTTTTGAGCTCCGTCGCGCGACGACGGAGGATGCCGAAACCATCGCGTATATCGCAGCCCTGGTAAACATCAACAACTACTCACATTTCGATCGCGGGTTTCTCCTGTTTTCATTCTCGCAGCAGGAATACGCTGACAAAATCGAGCACGGTTACCACGTGTACCTTTTTGTTCTTGATGGCGAACCCATTGGATTCACGAGTGCCGTGCGGCGCAATCTCATTCAGACCGATCACTCAGGGCGCGATGTTTATCCCTCGCTGTATCCCGCGGTGGAAAAGAAAGCCCGTGAGTTAGGCCTCGACGACTATGTCGTCGTCCATCAGGTTGCCATTATCCCGAATGAACAGAACAAGGGATATGGCGAGATCTTCATCTCTCGACTGAATCGCGTCGAGAGCGGGCCATATTTTTCTGTGATGCTTGAGTCTCCACTCCGAAATCCTCGAATTCGTTACTGGTCGAACCGCGGCGTTGAGAAGATCGAAGAAATTCGAGAACGACCATCGTCTTTGTTTCTTGCGATGGAGTCCGGCGAAAGTCCCGTGGATGAGCTCGTGTGGGGACTCTACTATGTCGATGAGCGGGGGTGGCGGCCCCGGCGGGTGGATTCAGAGCAGGCGTAGGGTCGGCGACATCGGCCGGGGGGTTAACCAGCAGACGAAGCGCTGCACGTCGCGCAGGTGCCATCTAAGATGATGTGGTGGTCTTCAACTCGAAACCCCTGTGGAACGAGGCGATCGAGATGCCCGAGGCAACCCTCGAGATCGTAGACCTTATTGCAGATTCGACACCGAAAATGATGGTGGTGATGCTTTCCGCTTCGCTCGTAACGCGGCGGCTCGCCGACGAGTTCTACTGTCGTCAGCCATCCTTCGGCGACCAGCCCCTTGATCGAACGATAGATCGTCGCAATTCCAATCTGCGTCGATTCTTCTTTCGCGAGAGCGAGAACCTCTTCCGGAGAGAGAGGACGATCTTCGCGCTCGAAGGCGCTGCGGATTGCGTCACGCTGTTTCGTGTTTCGGGAGAATGCCATGCCGCATTAGAGCATAAACCGCCGTTTGCCCATAGAGACGCATCCTCGACGACTCCAGAGGAGCGATCTACGGAATTGACTGCGCATGCCTCTCTGCTGATTCGGATGCGAGCTTCGTGATCACGCCGAGGGCCTCTTCGTAGCCACGCTGAATGACCGCGGACATGTAATCCGGGTGCAGAGCGCAATACGAAACCGCTTCGTAGGCCACTTCTTCACCGAGTTTACCGCGAAGGATTTTGAAAATCGGCCATACCGGACCGAGGGCGGCGACAAAGTCGCGCGTTGACCGCCCGACCGCTTCTTTCAACAAGGGGCCGAAGCCCAGTGTGTTTCGAACTTCAAGATAGCTGTTCGGGCGAACACAAAAGTCGCCATCCTTGTAAGCAATCTCCCAAGGCTCACGAGTGTCGTGGGGTTTTCCGACTCGGTCCAGCCACCAACGGCGCCCCGAGTTGTCGATGACGATGAGGTCCGTTGCGCCAAGCCTGCAGGCGGGGTCCACTGGGATATTGTCCGAGATTCCCCCGTCGACCAATCGAACTTGGCGAGTATCGAGGTTTAAGGTTACCGGCGGGAGCACGGAAGGGAGTGCTGCAGATGCAAATGCGTGCGATGCGTTCATTTTTCGGAGCAGGCAGACGTCAAACGCAATTCCTGCTGAATCATGGAACACGACGCCATCTTGCGCACTGACGAAGAGGAGGCCACGCCGTTCCGGCCCATCGATCGTTGTCATGACCGCCACGGCGCGGAGATGCTTCTCGCGAGTTTCCGGTTCAAGCCCCCCACCTTCCTCCATGAGCTGATCGACTGCGGTCATCAGCGGACGGGGATTGAAGATTGCTCGATCGGTCGATTTGGGACCTGGCGCCACGTATTGCATGACCGCGACTTGGATCGCGCGAAGGAACGCGCGAGAGGGGGAGCCATCAAATGTGTTTTTGAAATTTCGCTCGAGCCAAACTGATTCGATTCGCTCGAGCGCGCTTGGAAGTCCAGAACGGAGCCACGATCCGATGACTATGCCGTTGATTGCGCCGACGCTCGAGCCGACGATAACGGAAATGTGCCCCTTCTGTTCTATGTAGGGAACGAGAGCTCGAAGTGCACCGATCTGAAACGCCGAGCGGGATCCCCCCCCAGAGAGAACAAGTCCGACTTGCACTGCAGGTGCTGGCGGCAGTGCCGATTGTCCCGTTGGAGGTGATTTCGAATCCATGCCCTCTCTGCGGTCCCGTTGAACCGTTCGTATGCGAAACGCCGCCCTTCACTATTAGGACGCTCTCCCCCTCCATCCGGATTGATGGAATCTGAACAATACAGGGGACTTCCGCCGCCGGAACCCTCATTTTTCCGGATCGGGTTAACGATAGGATCGACCGGTGTCATGAAAAACTTAAGGAATCTGGTCGTTTAACTTTGGTTCTCCTCCTCGGCATGCACAGGCGACCGGAGAACCGTCAGGGGACACGAAGGCGCGTCCGACGTTCCTGAACGAACGATGAACGATTCGTCAGGGGCAAAGGATCTGGAACTGGCTATTCGTGATCGTCGGTTGCTTGGATGATCCCAGTTCTCCGCTGGTGACGATGCTCCTTGTGGTACTCGAAAAACGTCTTCGCGCCGGGCTTCCCGACGTAGCGTTCGAGCAACTTTTCATCGGTCTCCAAGAGATCGACGAGGAGCAGGCCATCGAGAACGTTTCCAAAGTTCGGATCGACGTTGAACGCAAGGAGCTTGCCTCCCAGCTTGAGATATTGGCGAAGCAGGACTGGCACGGCCTTTTGCTTCGACTCGATCTCAGCAAGAAGATCGTTGATGTCTTCAAGCGAACTGACAACGCGATTCGTGAGATCCTTATCCAGTCCTCGCACCGGGCGCATCTTCATCGGGTTACGCGCCTTAATGAGCTTCGCTAGTTCCGGCATGTAATTGTTCGAGCGAAGGAACGTGATGATCAATCGTCGTGAGATCGATTCATACTCGCTGTTGATGCTGACGGGGCCAAAGAGCCGATTGTATTTCGGGTTGTTCACCACGAACTGCCCGATCCCGCGCCAGAGCAGCAAGAGCGCCGTATAGCTCCGTTGATACTCTTTCCGAATGAACGACCGTCCCATCTCGAGCGCAGGAGAAATCTGCTCGAGCAGCGAATCGTGATAGTCGAACAGCGTGCTCGTGTAGAGGCCGCGTTTTCCGAACTTTCGCAATATGACGTCGGTCTTTCCAATGCGATAGGCGCCGACGACCTCGTGCTTCTCGTTGCTCCAGATGAACAGGTGGTAATAGTAGTTGTCGAAAGAATCGAGATCGATCGCCGTGCCGGTTCCCTCAGCGACCTCGCGAAACGTGATCTCTCGTAACCGTCCGATCTCGCGGAGGACGTGAGGAATTTCGGATGCCCGAGCGTAGTAAACAGTGAACTCCTGTCCCTCGAGAAGTTTGCGCTGGGGGCTGAGCTTCTCGATCTCGTTGAAGAGAATCGTCTTATCTTCCGCAGGGACGATGGGCAGCGCTTTTTTCTCTCGTCGTCGACTGGCGAAAAACGCCTTTATTCCAGAGTCATCACGGCCG
>JADYYL010000232.1 GCA_020853655.1 Deltaproteobacteria bacterium | reverse complement strand
GTAGTGGAGTCAACATCTGCGAGGGTTCGGCTGCGCCGTGTTCCCCAGCTGCTCGTCGGTGCGACCGCGTTCGCGCTGCTCATTTTCGTTCTCATCTGTGATCGGCTATGAGCGAAACGACCCACACCATTCTCGTCTTGCTCCTGCTTTCCAACTTCGGTCTCTTCGGCTCGAATCGACTTCTTTCCCTTGTCTCGTTTGTGACCCTTCAGGGACTTCTTCTCTCGGCGCTGACCCTCTCGGCGCATTACCCGCTCGGCGGATTCAGGACCATCTTTCTCGCCGTCGCGCTCTTCGTCGTCGAGGGCATTCTCGTTCCCTTTGTCCTTCGTCGCGCCGCGGCGGGCGCTCCATTCCTCGAGGATCCACCCATCGTCGGTTACTCGCTCTCGCTCTTCTCCGGCGCGATGATCATTCTCCTCTCTTTCTTTTTCCTCTCGAGCGTTGGATATCCAACGCATGGCGCCTCCCGCGAGTTCCTCCCATACGCATTCGCAACCATGCTGAGCGGATTGTTTCTGATCGTCACACGACGAAGCGCGATGACCCAGGTTATCGGCTATCTGGTCCTCTCGAACGGGGTCTTTCTCGCGGGCTCCGCGCTTGCGATCGAACAACCGCTCCTTCTGGAGCTCGGCATCCTCCTCGATGCATTTCTCGCTGTCGTAATTCTCAGCGCCGGCATGACGCACGGCACCGGGGTGTTCCAATCGGTCGACACATCGAATAGCGCACCGATCGCGAGGGAACCATGAGTCTCCTGCTCGCCGTCATCGCAGGACTCGCTGCGGCATCCGCGTTCCTCGTTGATGACGATCTCTTACGTCGGAAGATTGTTCTGGCACCGACGTTCACCCACTTCCTTGGTGTTCTCGGGATCTGGCTCGCCGGCGTGCCTGTCGTTGAGCCCGGTCGCATTCTGGCACTCGACGCCCCCGGGTTGCTGTTCCTCACCGTCTCGAGCTTGGTGTTTCTCACCGCGTCGGTTGCGCTTAGCCACTCGCTGGCGACCCAATCGACTGGGCACTCGCGAACGCTTGCCTTCGTGTTTACGGCGTCACCGCGCGTCTTCTGCTCGTGCTTTCTCTTTTCGCTATCGATGGCAACAGTCGTGTGTGCCGCCCGGCATTTCGCACTTCTATGGGTTGCTCTTGAAGCAACAACGTTAGCGAGCGCCCCCCTGATCTTCCATCCCGCGCATAGTAGGTCACTCGAAGCGGCTTGGAAGTATGTCCTCACATGCACGGTGGGAATGTCCCTCGCCCTTCTCGGAACGATGTTTCTGGGAGTGAGCGCTTCCGCGGCGGGAGACATCCCGTTCACGATCGACGCCGTTCGAGCTGCCTCGCCAGCACTCAACGTCGAGTGGCTCAAGCTCGCCTTTCTCTTCATCCTTGTCGGCTACGGGACAAAGGCTGGGTTGGCGCCCTTCCATATGTGGCTCCCGGACGCTTACGCGGAGGCACCAACCATTTTCCCCATGATCTCCGGGGCGCTCGTCAATTGCGCATTACTCGCGGTGCTCCGGGTCTATTCCGTGATTTGTGTGGCCGGAGGGGAGACCATCCTGTTCGCACAGAACCTCCTTGTTTTTTTCGGACTCGCGTCAATATTTGGTGCGACGATTCACATCCTCCGTCAGGAGGACTTCAAACGGCTCCTCGGGTATTCCACTGTCGAACATATGGGCCTCATCGTCCTCGGCGTGGGACTCGGTGGAGTCGGAGTGTTCGGCGCACTACTCCACGCCTTGAACCACGGATTGGCAAAAGCGATGCTCTTCATCGTTGCTGGGAATATCGCGCAATCTCATTCGACACGGTCCGTCGACGCGGTGCGGGGAATGTGGGGAACGTTACCGGGCAACGCTGCCTTATGGCTCTTCGGATTGTTTGCAATCTCCGGTGCCCCACCGTTCGGCCTCTTCGTAAGCGAATTGTTCATCGTCAAAGCGACCTTCGATGCGCAGCGTTACATCCTCGGAGGACTCGCGCTGGTATTCCTGACGATCATTTTCGTTGGGATGGCCACGGTCTTCGTCCGAATGTGCTTTGGCGAGCCGGAGACGCCGCCAGAGGATTCCCGTTCCGTCGAGCTGCCGAGTAATCTTGCTCCTGCAGTAGCCTTGTGCGCAGGCCTCCTGCTCCTCGGCTACTACATTCCTGGACCGATACTTCGCGTCATCGATTCCGCCGCACAGATTCTCCAAGGAGGTGGATGATGAACCTCCAAGCTCTTGGCCTACGTTTCTCCCCGCAGACCGCCGTACCCCTGGTTCGCATTCCAGTCGTTCCGTACAATGTTTTGTCCGAGCGTGCCGTGGCGGCCCTCGGTAACGGGAACCGACTCATCGCTCACTTCGTCGCACCACGCGAAGGGCGCCGACATCTTTTTACCGTGCTCGGTGATGAATGGCGGAGCGAGTGTGAGGTCCTGAGCGCCGAGCTCGAGCCCTCTCACCCGTCGCTGACGCCCTTGTGCGCTCAGTTTCATCTCTTCGAGCGAGAGATAGCGGAAGACTACGGTGTCTCGTTCGACGGAATTCCAGTGAGCGCCCCAGTTCGCTTCGTTCCCGGCGCTCCAATGGCTATCGAGCGACAGGACTATTTCCGCGTCGGAGGCTCTGATGCCCACGAGTTTGCAGTGGGTCCAGTCCACGCCGGTGTCATTGAACCCGGGCACTTCCGCTTCCAGGCGCATGGTGAAGAGATTCTTCACCTTGAGATCTCGCTTGGCTACCAACATCGCGGCATCGAGCGGGCGCTCATCGGCGGCCCCCATCCACGCACGAGTGCACAGCTCGAGACCGTCGCCGGCGACACCAGCGTAGGACACGCGGTGTGCTACTTTCAGCTCCTCGAGGCGCTCACCGGCACGCAAGTCAACCGCACCGCACAAAACATCCGCGTCGTCGGCCTCGAACTCGAACGCATTGCGAATCACATCGGAGATATAGGGGCACTCGCAAACGATGTTGCGTTCGTGCCCACGGCTGCCTACTGCGGCCGGCTACGAGGGAGCGCGCTCAATCTCACCGCGGAGCTCTGCGGGAGTCGATTCGGACGTGGGCTGATCTGCTTCGGTGGGACACGATTCCAAATGGCAGCCGACACGAGCGAACGTCTCATGACGGGATTGGCTTTACTCGAGAAGGAACTCGCAGACCCGATTTCGCTGCTCTTCGAGCACCCGATCGTTTTGTCGCGATTCTCGGGCACCGGCGTCGTTTCGCGAGCCATCGCCCGGGAGCTCGGCGTTGTGGGAGTAGCGGCGAGAGCATCCGGCCTCGCGATCGACTCTCGGAAGAGCTTTTCAGGGGACCTTTACTCGCACATACCCTTTCGTATCATGCAGGAACACTCTGGCGACGTCCTCGCACGAGCCGCGATCCGTCGAGACGAAATTCACGAATCGCTCGGCATCATTCGGAGCCTCATCGAACACCCTCCCGCCGGATCACCGAGCCGAGCCGACCTGGCGCTCGATCGAATTCCACCCAATCACTTCTGCCTCTCCATGACAGAGGGCTGGAGGGGGGAAATCACGCACGTTGCCGTCACCGGCGCCGATCGTCGTTTCGCGGCGTATAAGATTTTCGATCCCAGTTATCACAATTGGGCCGCGCTCGCGTATGCCATGCGGAGAGAAGTCATCTTCGAGTTTCCACTCTGCAACAAGAGCTTCAATCTTTCATACTGCGGAGTCGACCGGTGAGGACAAGATGCTAAAGACTCTTTCCGCACGACTCCGCCAAGGTCATCAGACCTCCGGCTTTCCAGATGTTGAGCCACTGCTTCCCGCGCGATTCCGCGGCCTGCCGGTCATCGATCATGTGAAATGTGGCGACGGATGCAGTGCCTGCGCAGATCATTGTCCGACACAGGCGATCAAGCGCGTCGGTCGACATACGGAATTCGACATGGGCGCTTGCCTGTTCTGCACCGAGTGCGAACACGCCTGTCCTCAAGGGGCGATCCGGATGACGAGCGAATACCGCCTCTCGACGAGCACTCGCGACGCTCTCCACACGGATGGGAAGGCACTGCAGCTCGCGCATGCCCTCGACAAGCGCATGCTCTCCCTGTTCGGCCGCTCGCTGCGGCTGAGACAAGTCAGCGCGGGAGGTTGTGGCGGCTGTGAAGCGGATGTTGCCGTGCTTTCGACCGTCGTCTTTGACATCAGCCGATTCGGAATTCAGTTTGTCGCCTCTCCGCGCCATGCGGATGGAATGCTGATCACAGGTGCGGTCTCGAAGAATATGTCAGCGGCGGTTCGCTCGACATACGAGGCGATCCCGGACCCGAAGCTCGTGATCGCCGTTGGGGCATGCGCCATAAGCGGTGGGCCCTTTCGGGGACATCCGGAGGTGGAGAATGGGGTGAGCGAAATGATCCCGGTCGACCTGTTTGTTCCGGGTTGCCCACCGCATCCGTATACGATCCTCGATGGTCTCTTACGCCTGCTTGACCGGCGGGAGCCTCGAATCAGCTGACCCGTCTCGGAGGTTCGGCAACTTCAGACACCGATCATGGAAAGACCGTAGAGCAGTTGCTCGCGAGTGAAAGGTTTTGTGATGTAGTATGCCGCGCCCCGGTTGTAGCCCTCGAGAACATCTTCCGCCGTTGACTGACAGGTCAACATGACAACCGGAACATCCTGCGTATCCGAGTGGAGTTTCAACCGCGTTAATACATCGAGTCCACTCATCCCGGGCATCTCGACGTCCAAGATGATGCAGGCAAGATTGATGGGCCGAGCTTCCTGTTCGAGAGCGGAGAGTCCTTCCGGTCCGTCGGCGGCCGATATCACTTCGAAGCTCGCCGATTGAAGGATCTCCTTCACCAACATCCGAATCGTCGGATCATCGTCGATGTTCAGAATACGCTTCATATTCGATCTCCTCTCGCAGTCAGTCTGTTCGCACAGCGGCCTTGCCGAATGCTAATACAAGTTTATTCCCACGCCTTCGCCGATTTATCGAGAAGCTCCGCGAGCAACAACACCGAAGCCCGAATGCCCTCGTCCAGGGGTTTCGCGCTGTCGTCTCCGATGTTGTCAGCGTACACGACGCCCCGCACACGCCCCTCGCTACCGACGGGAATCATCACGAAGGGCCATCCATCGAGAAACAGTCCATCGCCGTAAAACTGGGTAAGCCCGGAGAAGAACGCTTGCATAAGCGTGGTCTCGTCATCGTCATCAATCACAAACTCGAGCGCGGTCACGTCGATGCCGTCAACTTCCGGGCCGCTGGCCAGCTTTCCGGTCAAGCGGGTCGATTCGGAATCTGCATACATCAGCACGGCCCGTTCGAACTCGAGGCCGTCGGTCAGCGCTTCCATCACGAGACAAATGACGCTCGACAACGGAGTTCCTCCGTCGATCGCCATCTGAATGTCAGTGATATACCGCGCAAAGGCTTGTCGCTGCGCTGCCTTGCTCTCCACCTCTGATCCCGGTTCACGAAATGCAACTTGAGAGAAGTTCTTGACGAACGGCGGGAGATCCAAAAAGGAGAGCTCAATGAGCGCGCAGTGAGACGGGAACATCGCGACGAGCTCGTCGACAAGGGCGATCAATCGATCCTTGGTAAACACCCCGGCCTCGACGATCTCCTCAATCGCTTCTTCAACATCTTCCTTTCGACGACTCTCGACGATCGCTTCCGCGAGACGTCCCGCCGTTGCGAGGACCTCCGCAAGCTCGAGCAGGTCGGCGTTGCCCTCACGCTCCTTGCGTGGCTGATGTGCGAGCAGAAGCACATCTCGATAGAAATCCGGAATCTTGAGCGCGTTCACAATCGTGACACTCAGTTCCCAGGAGCTCACGCCCAAGATCTCGGAGATGCTGCGAGAGGTGGAGTAACCCCGCCCAACAGCTCGTTTCGCCGCAGATTCGTACACTTGCGGGAAATAGAACGCCAGCAACAGGTATCCGAGGTGGAAGAACGAGCCCGCGAGGTAACCGCGTTCAGCAACGTTGGGAGTCTTGCTGGACGAAGCGAGCTTGTTCGAGAGGAGCGCCGTAATAATCGTTCTCTTGACGCTCTCGGCAAAGACGCCGCCTCGTTGGGCCGCGGGAACGAACTTCTGCATCAGTACAAACCCAGCACAAAAGTCCGAGAGCGAGCGCATTCCGAGCTGCATGACGCCCTGTTTGACGGTCAGGATTGGCGCAGTGCGTTGGAAGTAGGCGCTGTTCACGAGATGCAATACTCGAGTTCCAAGAGACGGCTCTCGTAGAATGAGGTCGGTGATCTCATCGATCTTCGTATTCGGGCTGTTGGCCAGCGCACGAAGCTGCGTCACCACTCGAGCCCGGACGGGGAAATCGCCATCCGAACGAAGCGCGGCTCGGAGTCGTTCGAGGATCTTCCCCCCCGTGTCCTGAACCATAATTTTCGATGAACTTCCTGGTGACGCCATGACTACGCCCCCTCCCCTTTCTGCGCGGTGCCTGAGAGTCCGAGGCCACCATCGAGGAACATCATCGTTGTGAGTTCGCGAATGCTCTTCGCAATCTCCAGAGGCTTGAACGGTTTCCTGACGAACATCGAGGCGCCGTGCTCGAGCGCGTTCTTTTCGTCCTCCTCGAAGACGCACGCGCTGACAACCACGATCGGGATGCGAGAGAGTGATTCAGGCGCATGTCGACGGATGTAATCGATGAACGCAATCCCGCTCTCCTTGGGAATGGCAAGGTCGACGAGGGTCGCGTCGAGGTCATTCTCCTCGGCGATCTCTCGTGCTTGAGCTACGGTGGTTGCGGAGAATGCGTTGCCACCGCAGCTTCGAATGATCTCTTCCAGCACTTGGCACGTGAGCACATTATCGTCGACGACCAATACGTTCAGACCATCAAGTCGCACCGGTCGGTCCACTCCGACTGGAACGGAGGTCGTCGACTCACTGTCGAGAGCCGAGACATCTGCGAGCGGAACGAGGATCCAGAAGTTCGAGCCTTCTCCTTCGGTGCTATCGACCCCGATCGTTCCTCCGTTGATCTCAATCAGATGCTTCGTGAGTGAAAGGCCAATACCGGTCCCGGTTTGCGACTGGCTATAGCCATCGCTCCCGCGCTCGAATCGAAGAAAGAGGCGGTCGATCAGTTCTTGAGAAATCCCAATTCCGTTGTCGCGGACATTGATCCGGACCTTGTCGCCGAGCACCTCGGTCGAGACTTTCACGTTGCCGCCGGACGGCGTGTACTTGATCGCGTTCGACATCAGGTTCATGAGAATCTGACGAACGTGCCGTGGATCGACCCACAGTCGAAGGCCGCGAGCCTCTTCGCTCACCTCATAGGCAGCCAGCTGAATTCCCTTCCCGACCGCCGTCTGGGTCATCAGTTTGTAGATTTGGTGGATCAGCGAGACCAGCTCGACGCGACTCGGTTCCGGGTCTTCCTTCCCGGCCTCGATCCGAGAGAGGTTCAGCACCTCATCGATCAACTCTTTCAGATGCTCGCTCGACTTCTGAATCGCATGCAGCGCTTCACGCTGCTTTTCGTTGATCGGACCGAACACTCCATCCGACACCACACTGGAATATCCGATCACCGCCGTGAGAGGCGTGCGAAGTTCGTGACTCATGTTCGCGACAAAGCGGCTCTTCGCACGGTTGGCCTCTTCTGCGCTCTCTTTCTGCGCCGCGAGATCCGCCGTTCGACGCTGCACGAGGTCTTCGAGCTTCTCCGCATATGCGGCGAGCTCCGCCTGCGTCTTCGCGCTCTTCAACGCCGACGCCGCCCCACGGGCGAACTCCTCAAACATTGACGATTCGAGCTCTGTGAACAGTCGCTCCTTCTTGTATCCAACAACCAGGGTTCCGATTGTTCCGGAGCGTCCTTCGAGGCTGCACGTGTGGATGCAGCGGAGGCCTGCCGTGAGGAGAAAGTCGAGTCCGTGATCTGACTGTGCGGAAAGGTCGGGGACCGACAGCAGCCCACCAATTCGCAACGCGCGACCCATGAGGGTGTCTTCAGCGGCTATCTCCGGCGGTACGACCGCACGGCTCGCGCCAAAACTCCCATTGACCTGGAACTTCTTACCATGGTCATCGAGCAAAAAGACGAACGCAGCTTGGGCGGAAAAACGAAAAGCGAGTTGCTGCGCAATCGTCTGAGACATCTTGTCGAGACCCAGCCCGGTCGCAATGATCTGGTTGAACTCGCCGAGCATCTCGACGCGATCTTTCAGCTCGCGCAACTGTTGCGCGCTGTCGCGTTCTGACGCGGGGCTGTCACCAGAGTTCTTCATTTCTTTACCGGCATGACGGGAGTCGCTCTCCGTGTTGATGGACACCAAGGAAAATCGTCACAAAGTGACTTTCCCTTGAACTCCGTGCCTCGGGCGGCCTTCCAGCGAGAATCTGGTGGAGTCGTCCCCATATTCCCGCCTTGCGAAGTATCTGAAACCCACCAGAGGAGAGCTTCTCCCCCAAAGTGGCGCCCTTGGCCCCGTATCGCGGATGAAGCCACCGGCGACCCTGCTGGAATCGTTCAGGATTCAGCCTTTCCTCTTTCTCGGATATCGGGGAGGCTCGGGGAGGTCCGGTTTTCCCCCGGATCTGCCGATACTCGAATGGGGGAAAGGGTTTTCATCCTGCCCCCGGAGATGGACATGTCCCAACGGATTCAGCAGGCCTTTAGTATCGCGCTTATCGCGCTCAGCTGCGTACCTTTCGTGCCGACGCCTGTGCTCGTCATCGGCGTCTTGCTCCTCGCCCAAAGCTCCCCTGGCGAGATTCGCCGCTTGAGTAAGCGCCCGTTGATCGGACCGCGGATCCGTCACGAGTTTCTCGCAAGACACCGCCCGAGTCGTCGACGCAATGTATCTCTGCTTTCGGCTCTCGTCGGGTTGGTCTCCTCGTTGGTGCCAGTCAACCCAGCATTCCAAATCACGTATGCGGTCTTTTCAGTCGCCCTCGCACTCGGGCTCTACGTTCTCTGGCCAAGACTCACCAGTCGAGAACGAGATCGACAACGGAGGCTTCAGTCGCGCCGCACAATGAGCTTACGCAGACTTCCACTTGCCGGCAGCTCGTCTATCGAGATCACGTAAAGACGGAAGGAATTGCCCGGACTCACGCCTCAAGCTTTGGAGCAAAGCCGCGTCGCACCGTGTTTTCCGACACGCTCCGTGGAACGACGAACTGCGAAAGATAGTCCGGCCCTCCAGCCTTCGATCCGACTCCCGACATCGCGTAGCCACCAAACGGCTGGCGATAGACGAGTGCTCCAGTGCAACCGCGGTTAATATACAAATTCCCGACTCGGTATTGTTCGACCGCCTTCGCAATATTGATCGGGCTCCGGCTGTACACGCCACCGGTCAACGCATAG
>JADYYL010000231.1 GCA_020853655.1 Deltaproteobacteria bacterium | reverse complement strand
TCTTTTCGCGCTCCGGTTCGACGTTCAGCTCACTGACCGCCGCGAGTCCGGCAATCGCCCCGACGTCTTCGCGTCTCGAGCCGACCGTAAAGACGGCATAGCCCGCGCGACTGTGCCCGATGAGTCCGATGTTTCGCGTATCCACGAGACGAGAGAGCCAGTGATTTGAATCGTGCGCGAAGTCGAGCACGCGCTCGAGCTCCTCTGCCTCACGAGAGATCGTGTTCGCACGAAAGCCCTCTCGATCGGTGAAGCTCATGAGGTCCGCACCCACGCCGTTGTGAGAAAAGTTGACGCTCACGGCGACAAATCCAGCGTGAGCGAGCTCAGCGCCGAAGTACGGATGGAACCCCCATTCCTTGAAGCCCTTGAAACCGTGGCAGATGACAACGAGCGGACGAGGCGCGTCGGCAGGGCACCATCGGACGTCGGCACGAATCGACCGACCGTGATCGGTCGGAAGCTCGAACGCAGAATGAAGTAGCGAACTGTTCATACGTGCTCCGCAGATGTCAGGGCGCCCGCAAGCGCGAACGCCGAGGCGAAAGTCTCCTCTGCGGTTGACCAAGAGGTCAAGCCAAGCCCGCAGGACGGAGTGATGAGTGAGTGCTCGAAGATGGAGGTACGCACTTTCGCGTCGAGGCGTGCCATGCCGCTCAGCAACTCTTTGCGATCCAAAGACCTCACTGGCGAGACGGCACCAAGAGCGAATGTGCCACCGCGTTCGGCAAAGCGCGCAGCCTCCGGCGATTCCAGCACCTCCCTGAACCGAAGCGGCGTCGTTGCGTCGAAAGAGATGATCGACGCCGGTCGCCGGTCCCATGACGGAGGCAGAGCTTCGGCACAAGAATGCACCCCCGGAACTCCCCCGCTCTCCTGAATGATAAGGAGCAGCGCGTCGAGTGCGTCGACTCCTGGGTCGCGGAGTTCTGGCGAAAACATGGGCTCGTCGACGAAGACAACCGGCACCGCACCCTTCGCTGAAAGCGCGGTCACCAGCGTTCTCGCGACTCGCTGAAGATAGGAAGACAGAAGTGCAAACACACTCGGATGCTCGATGAGCAAAGAGCCCTGAAATCGGAGACACGTTGCTATGGTGAGCGGCCCGGCGAGCTGCGACTTGACGATTCGATGAGCAAGAAACTGTGGCGAGTAGTTGTGAGAGAACTCTGGTGTATGGTCCGCGAGGAGTTCTGCGAATCGCGTCTCTGCCTCCCGTCGAACGATAAGTCCTTGCTCCGGAAACTCCTCGAAGAGCTCAGCGCTGTCCGGGAAGAGTTCCGTCAACATCCATCCGACGCGGCCGCGTCCGCGAACGAGGGGCTCGACGAACGTCGGCTCAAATGGAAGCAGAGGACACCAGCGGAGCGAGGCTTCCCACGCGCGCTCTGCGTCATTTCCTGGGAGGCTCCCAATACCGGTCACTGTTCCCCCGGACAGCCACCCGAGATTCATGAACTAATTCCCTGTCGATGAATATCGCGACACGCCGAAACGCCAGGCGAATGCGGCGACAAGCGCTGTCAAGAGCGCCACGAATGGAGTGGCGTAACAATAGAGCCGATACTCGGCCCGGCCAAAAAAGTGTGTGGCGGGATAGAACGCGACGAATCCGAATGGTACGACGAAGCTGAGCAGAACTTGAATCGCTCGGTTGAAGATCGGGATTGGATAACGGCCAAAATTCAGCAGATTGAAAAATGGAGCAGAAATGCCCAGCTTGTCCTCAAAAAGGAACGACATCGACGCCAGAGTCACGAAGACCGAGAGCAAAATCACCGCTCCGGAGAACGCACTCACGAGAAGCCAGAGCACGTCGACGAACGAAAACGTAATGCCGAGCTGCGAACTCGCATAGATGATCACCGTCGAGCCGACCGCAAAATTGCCGAAGCTTTCCAGGTTAAAGGAATCGAACAAGACCTGCGGTAACGTGCTTAACGGGCGTAGCAACACACGATCAAATTGGCCCTGGATCACGTAACGATCGCCAAAACCGTAGAGGTTCGGCGCGACCGTCGAGAACAAAGCCGTGGCCAGGAACGAATATCCGTAGATGAACAGGACTTCAGCTTGCGACCACCCCTTCAAACTTTTGACCTGCTCCCCGTCGACCAAGAACAGCACGAAGAGCAGACCGCTGATCGACACCACGATGCTGGACAGCACCGAGGCGATGAAGTCGCCGCGATAGGAGAGTCGGGCCTTCAGAAACTGAAGGAAATATCGACCGTAAATGCTGAGCGTTCGCGCAACCACCCTACCCTCCTTGCAGTGTGAGAAAATACAGCGCGCGAGAAAGGAAGTACCGGCCGAGGAGATACAGCACGAGAATCCATCCGAACTGGAGAGCGAGCGCCTCGACGATTTCGGGACCGCTGAGCTTCCCAAGATAAAACTGTAACGGCAGATAGGACATCGCCTGGAACGGGAGCCATTCCAGTACGACTCGAAACGCGTTTGGGAAGAACGTCAGCGGCAGCAATAACCCGGAAAGGAGCTGCATGAGGAAGTACTTTGCCCTCACGATCCCGTTGATCGACTTGAGTTTGAACGCAAGAAGCCCGACGAGGAAATTGATCTCGGCGAACACGAGAAACGCGATGAGCATAGAAAAGAGAAAGAGCACGAACGACGCCACGCTCGCCGGCGGTGCCACGGGGAAAAACAGGAGGATCGGAATCGCGACCGGAAGAGAGAAGAATAGTCCTCGGAACAACATCCCGCCGAACGCTTGGGAGAGCATCATGTGCTGAAAATTGACGGGCCGGAGGAGGTACACGCCAATCTGCCCCGTGCGAACGATGTCGTCGATCTCTTCGTCGATGTCGGAGAAATACATGCTCCGGGCAATCCACCCGACAGCGACATAGGTGATCATTTCGTCGAGCGTAAAACCGTTAATGACCGCGCCCGGCTCGCGTCCGGCAAACACCGCCGACCATATAAAGTAGTGAACGGCGACGAATACGAAGTAGGTGAGAATCCCCGTGTAGTAACGGAGTCGATACGCCAACATCGACAGGAAGGCATTTCGAACGAACGGGATATAAACTGCCGCACTCGTCATTTCAGTAAACCGCTCCGCCTTCTTGCATAGTCACCCATCCCCGAAATGTGCCGAAGCCCGGGAAGGAAGGTCGCAGGATGCCCCAACCGCGCCCGGGAAGCCATCCCTTCGATAACCCTCGAATTATGCCTCTGACGTTCTAGACGGCGATTCGCATCGGTCCTCGACATCGGCTTTCCGAGTCCCGACACAAACCCCGCGGCACGGGAGTTTCCGATCGAGTCTCCACTCCCCCGGTGGTCTTACGAGTTTTTGATGTCCCGCGCCGGCAGACCCCGGAGGAGGTTTCACCGGGGATCTTCTGTAGTATAAGGCTTGGGCTGAGGACAGATACCTACACTTGAGTGTCGCACCGAGTTATTCGTGAAGAAGATCCTTCTCATTGCCCCGCAACCTTTTTACTGCAACCGCGGCACGCCGATGAACGTGCGCGCGGTGGCGTCGACGCGTGCGGACGCGGGATACGGTGTTCACCTCCTCGTCTATCCATTCGGTGAGGACATCAAGATTCCAGGAGTCACCATCCATCGCGCTGCTCGACCACCGTTCATCGCCGGAGTGCCCATCGGTCCTTCCTGGAAGAAGCTCATCTGCGATGTGGGATTGTGCGCGACGGCAGCGCGACTCGCTCTGCGCCACTCATTCGACGCATTTCACGGCATCGAAGAAGGCGGCATCATCGCCGGCGTCCTTGCGGCAGCAAAGAGACGTCCCTATGTCTATGACATGGATTCAAACATGACCGTCCAGTTAAGGACGAGCTCATTTCGACGGATCCCGGGTTTTGTGTCGTTGATCGAACGTATCGACAACATGTTCATTCGCAGGGCCGCATCGGTCATTACCGTTTGTGCCGCTTTAACCGAGAGCGCCGCAAAAGTTCGAGATCCGAAGGGTATTCATCAGATTGAAGACTTCCCTGTCGAGACTTCGCTCGACGTGCGCGAGACTTTCGTCAGCGAATTGCGCGCACGACTATTACTCGACGGGAAGAAGGTGATGCTCTACACGGGAAACCTTGAAGAGTATCAGGGTGTCCAGCTCCTCATCCGAGCGTTCGGTCGTTTTCTCGAGGGTTCTCCCGACGAACGACTGACCGCGCGTCTCTTGATTGTGGGCGGCGAAGTCGAACAAGTCGCGGAATGTCTGGCGCTTGCACGCGAACACGGTTGCAGCGCCGAAACGATACTCCCTGGGAAACAGCCGCTGGAGGACATGGGTTCCTACATGGCCCTCGCAAACGTGCTCTGTTCCCCGCGTGAGCTCGGCGAAAACACACCCCTCAAAATCTTTACCTACATGGCCACCGGGACGCCGATCCTGGCGACAAACATCCGCTCGCATACGCAAGTGCTATCGAGTGAATCCGCCTTTCTCGCGGAGCCGAACGAAACAAGCCTCGCGGCCGCGATCCGAGAGGTGCTCGACGCCAGCGATCTCGGCCGCCGAGAGGCGGTCAGACGGGGGGAGTGCGCGGCTGAGCTCGCGCGAACTCGCTACTCCTACGAGAGATTTCAGCGCCAGGTGCGCGCGGTCTACACACAGCTCTTTCCGAATAGCGCAGAAAGCGTCAAGTATACGGGTGTCGCGAGCGAGTTGCTCGCGAACGACACCAAGCGCTCGTAACGGATTGCTATGCCGCACAATGCTGCAACAGGGACCGGGATATTAGGATCCGCTCACTACGTGAATCCCGACATCGAGACGGCGAGCCAGGGCTACGCCGCTCGATTTGCCGGTCCCGTCGGGGAGTATTTCCTTCAGCAGCAGCGAACCCTCGTCGATGAGCTGATGTCTCATGCGGGGGAACGTCCGCTTCAAGTGCTCGATGTCGGGGGCGGACACGCTCAGCTCACACCCCTTCTTCTCGAGCGTGGTTGTGAGGTTTTCGTGCACGGGAGCAGCATCAACTGCGCGGAGCGACTAAAGGGGCTCGGAGGCGCTGCGGAACAGCTTCATTTTTTTGTGTCTCCATTGGACGCGATTCGACCTCCGATTCCGCAGTTCGACGTCGTCCTCGCGTTTCGACTCCTTCCCCACGTGCTTGATTGGCAGCGCTTCCTCACGCAGATCGCGCAGTTCACTCGCTCTCAACTGATATTCGACTTTACCTCGATCGCGAGCCTGAATGCGTTTTCGCCGATCTTTTTCAAACTGAAGAAGCAAATCGAAAAAAACACTCGTCCATACTTCGTCCATAGTCTCCGGCAGATCGAAGACCATGTCGCAGAACTCGGGTTTGAAGAAATCGCTGTGCGAAAGCAGTTTTCGTTTCCGATGGGAGCCCACCGAGCTCTGAACGATGTGCGGCGCTCAAAGGCGATCGAAAGCGTCTCGAAGAAACTGTATCTCACCTCCCTCATCGGTTCGCCGGTGATCGTCTCAGCCAAGCGCTGATCATTCGGCGAAAGCGAATCGTCGTTCGTCAGAACGAATCGACGAGTGCTCTGACAAGTAAATAATAATAGGTTGACTTGTCAGAGCACTAGATCGCAGGGGCCGCCTGATCGGCTGACTCGTCTCCAAACGACTCCATCCCATCGCGATAGACCTTTCGGATAACGTCTTCGATATCCGGCTCCAATATCGTGAGGTCCCGAATCTCCCAACGAGAGAGAATCTCCCGCGCGAGATGCGGCGTCGTGACCAGCTGCTGATCGTAGGTCACCACGACTCGCCGCGCACCCTCGACGGAGCAACGGATCTTACCCGGAAAAAGACTCTCAATTTCGCTCAGGGGCACTTCTTGTTTGAAATCGACGAAGATCTGCCTCTCGAGTCCTGGCAGATTCTTAATCGCATAGAGACTTCCGTCGTAAACAATCTTCCCCTTGTCCAGGATGAGCATCCGATCGCAGAGCTCCTCGATTTCTTTCAAATCGTGGGTGGTCAATAGAATCGTCGTCTTGAACTCGCGATTAATATGGCGAAGAAACGTTCGGACGCTGTCCTTTGCCACCGCATCGAGTCCAATGGTGGGCTCGTCGAGAAAAAGGATCTGTGGGTTGTGTATCAAACTCGCGGCGAGATCAGAGCGGATGCGCTGACCGAGTGAGAGTTTCCTTACCGGGGTGTGAAGGAATTCTTCCATGCCGAGGATGCCCGTCAGATTCTCAAGTCTCTTCGAAAAGTCTGCCGGTGCAACCTGATAAATATGGCCGAGCAGCTTCAGCGACTCGATGACGGCAATGTCCCACCAGAGTTGAGTCCGTTGTCCAAAAACAACTCCGATGTGGCGCGTGTATTCTTTCCGCTGAAGAAATGGGTCGAATCCGAGCACTTTCATCTCGCCCGAGGTCGGTTTCAAAATACCGGTGAGCATTTTGATGCTCGTCGACTTTCCAGCGCCGTTTGGACCGATATAGCCGATGAGCTCTCCAGGCTTGACCGTGAAAGAGATCGAATCGACCGCCTGAAGATCACGATAGTCGCGCTGAAAAAGGTCGCGCACACTCCCCGAGATCCCCTCTCGGCGGGAGAAAGTGCGAAACGACTTTGAAAGGTTATTGACGTCGATAGCGTTCATGAAACGTCCCTAGTTGAGCTGTCACTG
>JADYYL010000230.1 GCA_020853655.1 Deltaproteobacteria bacterium | reverse complement strand
GACGAAGTTCTCGGCTTCCACCTTCGAGTTCCCCCGCTCACGCTCGAAACGTGGAACCCTGAACGGCGGGAACTCCATCTGTTGAACCCGGCTATCGACACTCCGCTATCTGTAGACCAAAGCGTCTGGCCAAGAGCAGTGTCGGCCACAAAGTATCGGGAGCTCTTCTCCGACTACTATGGCGAGCCAGACGACGGGGTAGCAACGAACGGTCTAAACCTGTATCGCGTACGCTCCGCTGACATATTCCGCACAGCTCGGGAATTGCGAGACGAAGCGCTCATCGGCATTTCATGCGGCGCGGCTGACGCTCAGCGGCTTCGGACTCGACATGGACTCGATCCTTCCGAAGTGAACGTGCAGCATCTGAGAGACACAGAATGGACATTCCTCGGTTACGACGTGGCCGATGAATGGTTGCTTTCAGGCCTGAGCAACTGCGGGCTAGGACGAGACCAGTCCGCAGATACGAAGTCCCAGTATAACGCCGAGATGAACTCACTTGGGCTATTTGCCAGCGCACACGCCGCGGAGCGATTCGCGCACTTTTTGGACGCGCGCGTTACCGAACATGCGCCATTTAGCGTTTACGGAATTTGGCGACGCTAACGTCTGACGAGCGCGACACTCCGCAAGGCGAAGTTCTCGAGAGACGTTCGAGGGGTGGCATTTATCCTGTTTCGTGTGAATCGGATCGATGGTGATCTCACCGTCGTCTCACGCGCAGTGAACTCCATGCCACACGCCTGGATGCCCGCCCCGTCCTACACCGTGTTCCATCAACAAGAATGGTCAAGACGCACTCGGTTTTCCAGAGCGGAGCGGCGACAAGCGCGCGTTTTAACCCCTGAATTCTGCACCTGGAGAACGCTAGGTTTTCCTGGAAAGTTTGCACCGAGTTGCTGAGCAAAGGTGTTGGGTGCAGGTCCATACACGGGGAAAGGTGCGGTGGTGGCCTTCGTCCGAACGCCGAGCGCTCGGCCGTTAGTGGTCGACGGACGCGCGCTGCGCCTGAACCGCGCGACTCGTGATTCCGCAGGCATACGCTCCCCATCTCTCCTCGCGTTGAGATTGATAGAAGCCCCTGATAAACTCCCTCGCCGCTCCTTCTCTCACCCAACTGAGTATTCCACGCAATCTCCGGACGACGGGACACCGCTCCCACCGTTCGGACGATCCGAATGGGTTTTCCCGGTATTTTCTAAAACCGGAGGAGGTTTAGATCATGAGAGAACTCAATTCCGAGAGGCTCCGCATTGCGCTGTCGGAGGTCGCGCATGCGGGAGAGAACTGCACCGGTGATGGGCCTGACGGTTGGCGCATCGGATTCCGTGAGCTCACTCGTGCCGCCACTCGGCGCCTTCAGCGACGGTGGGGTCTACAGGGCAAGAGCCCCAAAGACCACTTCCTGACAATCCTGTCCGTCGCATGGGGCATGGCTGCCTCAACGAGCATGAGTACCTCGCGTCCCCCAGAGAGCCTGAATAGCTCTTTCGCGCTCTTCGTGCCTGACTGCCAATGGCTCGTCGCAAACGCGCATGAGATCGTCGGCACGCGCGTTCATGATCAGCAGTTGTTTGGCCGCTTCGCGCGCGCGGTTGCCGAACTCAGTTCGATTCTCGACGAGAATCATCCCCCCACCGTGCGGCTCGATCTCCCGGCCGACGTCGCACTCGACGTGTTGCGACCGACGCTCTCCTACCTGGCCGCGCTCTGCCGTAAGGCGGTGGCGCTAAGTGCTGAGTTGCGGACGCGAATCGACAAGGAGGGACATGAACCGCCGGCCGATGCGAGTCCGAATTTGCTCGACGACGTATACGCGAGCCTCGACGAGGAACTCAGACGCGAGTTCTACAACTGGTTCGCTCCCTATCTCCCTGTGATTGAACGGCTGCTGAATGCCATCGACAGCTTCGAGGACCCCCCGCCACAGCTGACTCTGCACTATCTCACTGGCGAAGTGAGCGTCGCACGATACATGAACGCGTCGCTCTCGGAATCGGTACGCTCGCTGACGCCCTTCGGGGACGTCGCAGTCCTCGGGCGGAAGCTCCAGCTCGTCTCCACTGTCGGGGAGGTCGTTCTCAAGCCGACGAGTGACAACTCCAAGCTTCTCGGGCGCGGCAAGTTGCTCGGGGCGTTGATTCGTAACCAGTGCGGATGCTTAGTTCGAACGTATGGACCGGTGACCGGCGTACGTTCAATCGACATCATCCGCTAGGGAAGCGCGGCGCGAGAGTCGGAGGAGCACATTCACTCCGACTCTCGCTTCGCCGCATCAGTGGTCAGCAGCAATTTTGGTTGAAACGGATCGTTCGAATTTCATTTTGCAACAATTCCTATCAGTTCCTTTTCGAAATGAGCTCGCACAAACCCGGAGCCACAAATAGAACTGATAGTCTTCGCCTCCCGTTTTGCAGAGCGGAGCGCAGACAAGTGAGCGCGACCGCTTCGTGATCTTGCACGTAGAGAACACTAAGTGTTTCTGGAAAGTCTGCACCCAGTTGCTACGGAAAGGTGTTTCGTGCAGGCCGGTAAATCCACCGTTGCTCATTCGCTCGAGCCCGACTACGTCGTCAACCTTGCAATGCCGGCGAGCGGAATGTGGCCGTGGGAGGCTACAACGATGAGGCAACCTGCCGCTTCCAAGCGCGCGCAAGCACGGCATCTTTCGTCAGAAGTGTTACGCCGTGCAAAGCAGCTGACGCGAGCAGTTGGGCATCGACCCAACCAAGTCCCTGATCATGTAAACGGTGTGTTTCAACAAAGTGGAGCAGCTCTGCAAACGGAGGAGATTTTAAGCACTCCAATCGATCGAGATCTCTGAGAGTTTGCTTTCGGCGCGGAATATTTCCCATCGATAATTCGCCGATCACAGCTTCATGGATCACGACATTATCTTCTTCGAGCGCGGCCACAACGCTGGCCGAACCTTTCCGGAAGTGATCAATCCAAATCGATGAGTCGAGAAGCACTCTCACGCGGAGCGACGTCGAGGAGCTGCTGAGGCAGATCGAAGTGAGCCACCAAGTTTCGCTAGTCGTTCTCGCGCTGCCTTCTTGATCAGCGCTTCAAGACCAAGATGAATCAGGGCAGTCTTCTCTTTCACGCCAGTGGCCTCCGCCGCTTCTTGCAGCAGATCGTCGCGAATATTGAGTGTCGTTTTCGATGTTGTCATACAGATCAAATTACCATATGCGTCTGTATTGAATCCATGACTTTCTGTTGGGTTGTGTTTCGATACCGCTCAGCACGAGTCAATGCAGGTGTTTACGACCTCGGGAACTGCCTTAAACGAGGCATTCTCAAAAGAGCTTATCGCCAGAGATCTGACGTTGCGTCGGTAAGTGGAAAGGCGTCGTGCCTGGTGTG
>JADYYL010000229.1 GCA_020853655.1 Deltaproteobacteria bacterium | reverse complement strand
CTCCCCGACTGTCCGACAATGAGAATGTTTGCCTCTCCGCGTGCCACAACCTCGGCGAGCCATGCGGCCAACGTCGCGGGGAGCACCTTGCGCTGAAGGATTTCGTAGAACGAGGTCTTCATCGAGCGCGGGATACGGATGGTAAGACGTGGTTCCGCCGCCCCCATCAGAGAACCGTCCAACACGCTCACGCGACTTTGCCACTTGTCCGCGAGCACGCACTCGACAATTGGCTTCGATGAACTCAGTTGCCAACCGGCCTCATCAAGCAGGAACATGACGGAGAGCCGATACTCCTCACTCGACGAGAATTGAAACGGCGTATCGATGAGCTGGCCTTTGCGAATGACCTTGATCGATTTGTGATGGTCCACAAAGATTTCCGTCACGTCGTTGTCTTCGAAGAGCGGCGTCATTGGTCCGCGAGTCAGATACAGCGCAGCGATTTCACGCAGCACCATATCGTTGTCTTTCCACGAGAGCCGGACGTCACCGACTCTTTGCGAGGCAAGCTCTTCCACCATCGTCTGCACAAACTGCGGCAGTTCGTTTCGGGGCGGAATCCCTTGCGAGACCTTCTCAATCAGCGTTCGACAAGCGTCGAGCAGAAATCGCTCCGTATGTTCTGGAAGCTTTCGCTCTTCTCGAGACCAAGAGGGAGCGCCGGTCTGACTTGCGACCTGCTTGACTGCGGCACCGGACGCAGACTCCGCCGAGCGCCGAATGATGTGCAGCGCCTTCGATCCGGCTTCGGTCGGCGGTGTTGCCGGAACGGCCCCGTCCGGCGTTCCTTTCGACTCTTTCATTAGGTCGCCGAGGAGCTTCTCGGCTTCAACGTATCGACGGTCGATTTGTTCGGTTCCACGAACGGCAGCGGTGGCAGGAATGACATCAACGACCGCATCCTCAGCGGTCACAACGACGGGTTGCGATTCTGCCGTTCTCGGTCGCGAGCGTTGCAACTGTTTGAGCAAACCGGCCATGGGCTACCTTGTGGCGTTCGAGAGTTTTGGGTTCGAGTTCGACTCTTCGAGCGTTGGAGTAATCGAACCGTCTTCTCCGATGATGAAACCTGCGCCCGTGCCGCTCAACCAGACGATTGACTCCGCGGGACCGGCAGAAGGAGGCGCCTCGACTGGAGCATCGATGATTGCTGCTGGAGCCTCCACGTCGGCAGGCTCAGCGGCCGAAGTGATCGGACGCTCCGATTCGGATGCGGGGAAGTCGTCTTCCAATTGGGGAATGACATCCGGACCAACGGCTGCTTGCAGGCGGAAGCGATCCCTCACAAGCAGACTCGCGTAGGGTGACGCGCCCTCTCGCTCGATCACTTCGTGGCTGAGCGGCGCAAGTTGCGAAACGTCGCGTAGAAACAGCGCGTCCACCGGTGTTACGAAGATCTGCATGAATTCTGGGAGCGAGCGCTCGACCCACGCCTCGGCAACAACAGGAAGCCGCTGCGCATCCTTACCCGAAACAAAAAGTGCGATTCGATCTCCGACCTTCGGTCGCGAACCGTTCACCGGCAGTTGGATGGAAGCGAATCGGTCCTTCATCCCGAGCACCTTCACGGAACTCTCGGCCTCAATCACTCGAGGCTCCGCTGCGCGCGTCCGCATCGACGCAACACCCACCGTCAGAACGATCAGGGTAAGGAGCGCAAATGATGCCACCGCCTGGGCAGAGACCAGGCGTGGTTCAAGAATCGCGGGATCGACTCGCACCGGAGATGTAACCTCTTGGGAAAAAGCTCCTCGTATCGGGCTCTTATCTCCTGAGATCATCGACAACTCAGCGATTTCGCTTAACGTGCATGGATTAAGCGCCTCAGAGGTGTTAACTCTCGAGAACCGCTGAGGAATTCGAGTCATGCCTCTCCCCTCCATCCCGCCTTGGGTGGGACAGGCCCGAGTCGGGGGAGCTTCGCGGGGCTTTGTAGCGCGTCAAAGTCGGCGACACCGGTGCGGAGCATTGGAGGAGATCATCCGCCCCTTGCCCCTCGACGCGAGCGCAGGCGTCTTACACCGAATACGAAATGACGACTCCGGAATTTCACATGCCCAAGGAAATACCCATCGAGAACACGAGTAAACGAAAGACCTTCGAGGAGTGGCTGAAGGACGACCACGTTCTCGTGCATATCGACGCTCGGCATGCTGGAGTCATTGTCCCCACGCACCTCGCTGGCAACCCCACACTCTCGCTGAAGCTCAGCCGTTTGTTTCAAGGCACGACAGACTGCGATGAATTGGGGATTACGACACACTTGAAGTTTTCTGGAGACTATTTCCAGTGCGTTCTTCCCTGGGAGGCGGTGTGGGGCATGACATCCGAACGATCACAGCAACAGATCTGGCCCCGCTCTGCACCTGAAGAGATCCTCCGCGCGGTTGCAGGCGCGAAGCTCAAGGAGATCGGGTCAAAATTACTTTCGACGATATCGGGCAAACGCGGCTCGAAAGACGGAACCCCGCAGGAACACCCGACGCCCGAAATCACCAAGATCTCCGATAAAAAGCGCAGCCATCTGAAGCGCATCAAGTAACGTTACCACTTGGGGGAGCAACGTTTCACCGTCCGACGGTGGGCAGAGATAGTCCCCGAAATGCGATCACGCATCACGCAAAGATCGAACGACATCGACGCCCTGAGGGGGCCGAGCTCGCGCGTCAGACGAGGCGCGGAAATTCCGAGGAGCGCAAATGTATTCTTATACATGCGCACCGGAGGAATTCTCCGCAACGAAGTATGGCGCCGAGATCGGACTCCTCAGGCCGCACCGGAGGAATTCTCCGCATCGAAGTACGGCGCCGAGATCGGACTCCTCAGGCTCAGAGTTCGACCTGCATGCCGATTTCGATCACCCGCTCCGGAGGTATCCGGAAGAACGCGGTCGCGCGCAGCGCTACCTGTGTCAGCACCGCGAAGAGTCGCTCACGCCAGAGCGCCATACCTTGCCGATGCGTGGCTAAGACAATCTCGCGACCCAGAAAGTACGTTGCTTTCATTGGATCGATCGGCTGGCCGTCAACCTTCGCCAGCATCAGCGCACGAGGGATATGCGGCTTCTCCATATAACCGTAGCGCACATAGACGCGATGGAACCCGTCCCAAATATGCTCGGAGCGAACGCGTTCCAAGTCGCTGACATAGGGAGATTCCTCCGTCATCACCTGGAGCAAGATCACGTTCTCGTGGACGACTTGGTTATGCCGCGTGTTCTGCAAAAGCGCCGCGGGAGTCTGGCGAATATCGCGCGCCATAAAAATGGCCGTGCCCGGGACACGTTGAATGTTTTCCGACTCCAGGTCCGCAAAGAAATCCTTCAATGAGAGCGAATTCTCCGCGAGTCTCTCGGCGAGAATCTCCCGCCCGCGGAGCCAAGTCGACATCACGATGAACAGCATCCCACCGATAGCAAGCGGAACCCAGCCACCGTGCAAGACCTTGAGCATGTTGGAGTAAACAAACGCGAGATCGATGACGATGAAAACAGTCGAAACGGCAAAGGCCTTTCGAAGTGGCCACTTCCAGACGAATATTTGGCAGAGCGCGACGAGAAACGTGGTGTTGATCATCACGAGAGCAACACCGATTCCGTAAGCCGAGGCAAGGTTGCTGGATGACTGAAAAGTCAACACAAGGATCAAGGTCATGACGAACAGCATGTAGTTGACCGCAGGGATGTAAATCTGCCCCATGGTTCGCGACGATGTGTAGAAGATCTGGAGCCGGGGGAGGATTCCCAACTGTATGGCCTGCGAAGTCACTGAGAAGGCGCCAGAAATCAAAGCTTGGGACGCGATGACCG
>JADYYL010000228.1 GCA_020853655.1 Deltaproteobacteria bacterium | reverse complement strand
TCGAAGAATAACCACAGAAGAACCATGGAGGTCGGCCCTCCTCGAGAGTTTCGAAGAGGGGAGTACAAGCTACTCTGGAGCATTTGGAAAGATCGCGGGGGGAGGGCCGGAAGGAACAATACCGCCTTTCCGCGGGTTGCGGAAGTTCGGTCAAGCCGTTGACAAGATGAGAGGATGGTCGACCAAAGAACAGAGGGCATATGTGTGTGCGGTCTCGAGTGACTCGAGCGCCGCACACCACATGCACAGAACCTCTTAGAACGCGAGAAGCAGGAACGCGAAGGCGAGCAGAAACGCAGCACTGAGCTGGCTGCTCATGTACCGGAGCACGTCCCCTCTGGAGCGGCCGATTCCTGAGTCTGGCAGCGAGACGAGGCCTCCCTCGAGAGCCGCTGCCGAGGAGACTGCTCCGAGGACTACCGCGCAGAGCAAGCCTGGCAGGGCGGACTGAGTGAGAGCCATCGCACAGAACGCAAGAATCGCACCGAGCGAGGCCAGGCGCGTCACTCGCCGCGGGATCTTCGATCGATCGAGGATCCACGCGACGATTGACGGGCCAAGTACCCAGCTGAACACCACCACCGCCGCAACCAACGGCCGGAGATCCGTTCCGTTAAATACGCTGGACATTGGGACACCCCACACGAAAGACTGCTCAAAGGAGCAGGTTGAGGATGCACTCGCCGAACGCGACGTAGGTAGCGCGGAGCCACCGGTTGTCGTGCTCGACAGATGCTTTGATCTGATAGAGCGAGGCCAGGATGACCAGTGCGACACAGAGCGTGACCGTCGCGGCCATCTGCGCCGTCTCGTGCTCGCCTGGTGCGAGAAAACGAAACGTCTCAGCCCGGACATACACGAACACTGCGCCTACCGTCGCGTAGGGAATTGCGAATCGAGGACGTTCCTCCGTTTCCAAACGAGTCGCGACGAACGTCGGGATGACGAGCATCGCAAAGGCCCACGAGATGAGCGGGGGCATGGAGTAGATGAGCGCTCCGACCAGACCCAACCCGACGAGGGCCGGCATGATAGAGGAGCGCAACGAACGACTGCTTCGTGTCTGCATTTCGTCACACCTCCAACGGAACGAAGAAGATGAACCGTAGAATGAACCAAACGGTCGACCCTCCTCGATGGATCGAAGAGGGGAGAATGGGTTACCGAAACGGAATTCAGAAAGAACGAAAGACCTACGGGACCGTGTCTCGCTGCAGCGAAGACATAATGTGCTGGATGAGCTTATCAGGTTGGTGAGCGTCGTCGAGTGTCGGATCTCCGTCGCAATGTTCTCGGCCCTGTTTCCAGCACTCCGCGTTATAGCCGTTTATCGTGAACCGGAAGTCAAAGACGTGGACAAACTGTCCC
Organism: Deltaproteobacteria bacterium; assembly: GCA_020853655.1. Classification (GTDB taxonomy): domain Bacteria; phylum Bdellovibrionota_C; class UBA2361; order SZUA-149; family JADYYL01; genus JADYYL01. The sequence continues at coordinate 6,864 of JADYYL010000228.1, read as the reverse complement.
TCACGAATCTCGAACAGTCTTAGATACTCACGCGACATCTCAGGCCGGGGCAGGTCGCCAATCTGAGCTGCCGCGGAAAGCCCTTCCATCAGCTCAATTCGCGTAGCTTCCCACCGTGATGGGTCAGAGCTCTCCGGGAGCGGTCCGACGCCGTGATACTGGTCGACGGGCGTGACTCGCACTATGAGCGTGACCCCAGACCCTCCGCCCACTTCATACGGGGTCAGGGGTAATCCCACTTCTGATAGCTGCAGGAGACTATCGATGAGGCGCTCGGGAGCTACCTCGCGGAGGAGCTTACGTGGAATCGGTTCGAGGCAGTTCGGTGTTTTGACGCGCAGCGCCCCAATGGTGTGGGTCGTATTCGCCTCGACATCCTCTGCGTAGACACAACGCTTCGGCGTCGCGGGCTCTGCCGCGAGTGACAAGGCGGGAAGTATAAGCGCCACAAGCAGAAAGAAACTTCGCATTCGCATAGTGTAGGGGAGATGCCTGGCGGAGAAAACCATATTGTGAAGAACCTTTGCCCCGCAGGGCGGAGGACTGGCGCAAGGCCAGTGCCTCCTACCCGCGAGATTGCATCGCCGGATCATCAAGAAGGGCGCCGACGGAATGCTCAGCCCATCGCGGTGAAAGATGCAGAAGCGTCGTCGTACCGAGCATACATCCTGCATAGAGCAAGAGGAGAACGGCCCACCCGGGATTGGGCCTCCGCCTCCACTGCGCGCAGTGAGCGAGCGTGAGGAAGACGAAGTTCAGCTGGATCACGAGCACTGCCCCGTGAAGATAGAAAACGTTCTCCAGAGGCTTGTCTGCGATCGTCGACGCCCAGGTGATGACTCCCGCCGAGAGCGATGGAACGACGAGCTCCCACCACCGCACCCTGCGGTCGAACGCCGTCGATGCAATCGTCGTCGGCGCGATCAGCGCTACGTGCGCAGCACAGTAGATCAAGAGCGGTTGCACAGTTCTGACTCCATTCTCCGCTCACCAAAGAGCGCGGCGTTTACCCCCATCGAAGCGCTTTCGCGATCGATGGGAGCGTTGGAACGAGCAAGTATGAGAGGATTCCGAAGAAACCGTAGCTCATGGCCCCGACGGCCCCGAGCAAGCGATCCGTGGCGGTGGTCCGAACGAATCCGAGGACCAACAGAACAGAACTCAGCACGAGCCAGAGCTGTACCAGCTGAAGAAACTCCGGCGCGAGCACGGTCCAAGTCGCGTCTTTCACGATGTGATGGAGAACGGCGGTCTCGCCTCCGATGATCGGGAACGGCCACAGCGGCAACTGACGTTTTGCGATGCGGCTGGTCGCGAACAACGGCACGGATGCAACGAACGCTGCGAGAGCAACGAATACCGCAGACTCGACGAAGGTCATGAACGGCCCTTTCTCTTACGGCGCTAAAGGATCTGCGGCGCGTAACGAATAAGCGCGAGTGCGGTGGTCACCACAGCGAACTCCGCCGAGTAGATCTTCAGTCCGAGCCGACTCTCGGTCAGTCCTCCGATCTCATCGAGCGCGAAGAGCAATGCCAGGTAGAGGAGCGCAATGCTCCAAGCGCTGAGCAGCGCAACGGCGGTATCGAGCGGAAGCGAGTGCTGAAGGTTCGGCGCTACGGTCAGCAACACGGCGTAGTACGCCAGGCACGACCCAAGTACGTTGAACGGTCGCGCCGGGCGCCGGGTGACCCGAAGAACAGACACGAGCGGAAAGCCGAGCAAATACCCCGTCGCAACCATCACGAAGAACAACAGCATGGACACCCTCCTCAGGGAACCTTCAAAAGCCAGGCCCTTCCCCGGAGAAGCCGGAGAGGACCAGAGCGAATACAAATATAGGAAGGTGAAGAGAGCTGAGGGAGCGACTCACACTGAGATAACGACCATTGAATGTAAGAGGGTCGCAGTAAGAACACAAGAATGCCGCGCACGCGACAATACACGGTGCCACAAGAGCCACGGTGTCGAAAACCATCGAAGAACTTATACGCGAGGGATGTAGGAAGGGGGCGTGCCTTTGAAGAACCAGAGAGAAACCGGATTGGGGTGGGGTCATCGTTGACTCCGCACCCCGACCCGTCAGGAGCTAGCGCGAGACGTAGTTCGCACCGACGAAAAGCACGAGAAACATCGCCGTCTCGAGAGAGTAGAAGAAGACGTTCCGAATATCGTACTCCGTCCGCTCGACCCGCATGATGAGCGTTGTCGCAATCGAGACGTAGCATCCGAACCCGAGGACGAGCGCCGCCAGCCAAATGACCTCCAGCGTCGAGAACGGCGCGGGGTACTTGAAGCTTGCAGCGGCGAGGACGGCTGCGAACATCCGCGCGACGTAGCGCTTCGAGTCCTCGACCTTGCGGTTCATGGATCTGCTCGCGAGGAATCCGGGCGCGATGAGCGCATAGTACGCCAACACGAACACGACCAGAGCGTTGAAGAGTGTAGCCACAAAGCCCCCTTTCGGAGCGACGTCGGACGAAGGAAGACGGAAGATGTGTGGAACGCGAAAAAGACCTTCACAAAGACACGGCCCTTCCCGGTGGAGCCGGAGAGGGCAGCATTTGATACCGCTATGCGAGTGAGGAGAGCGTGACTGTATAGCTCTCAGGGAGAGCCCCGATATAATAGGGGGGACGAGCCTCGAACGCAAAAAAAAGCACAAAGGGTATGGCGAGAGAACGCAAGGAACTAGAATGGGCTCGGCCTTCCGGGCCCATTCTTCAAGGAGGAAACGTCCAATGCTCTCGGCCCACTAGGCGCGATAGATTGCAACACTGATGAGCCCGCCGATAACATGAGCGACGGCGCAAGCGACGCCGCGACGCCGGTCAGTCGAGATATCGGCAAGAGATTCGGCGAACGAGAACGCGAACCCGACGATCAGCACGAGAAGATACACCCTCAGAAGCCCTCCGGCCGTCAAGCCAAGGTACTCCCACTCCACGGTCACCAACGTGTTGATGAGTGCTGCGGTGAGCGGAATGATGAGCTTGCGCTTCGCATGTCGCCGACTGGAGAGCTCGATAGCGACCACGCTTGGCCCGAAGAGAAGCATGAACGTCGACCACGCAACGATCCAGGCGAATACGTAAAACATGGCCCACTCCCTTGTAGAAAAACCGAAGAACACCTTGAGAGGCTCGACCCTCCCCGAAGAACGCGGAGAGGAGCGCACACGATTCATCTGAGGGTGGGAGAGAGCAGGTCGGATCGGGAAGTGACCCAACGCTCAGAAGACATATCACGTGAGAAGGGAGGTGTAGAGACTGAAGTATCGCATTCGCGCAGCTTCGTTCCTCCTCTTCAAAGAGCGGGAAGAGGGTGGCCGCACGAGCACTGGCGGGGAAGCCCGTTTGAGAACGTCGAGCACACAATGAATTTGTGGAACGGGTCGGAATAAGGGATGGGGCCGGCCAAATTAATTCCTATTGAAGAACCTTTGGAGTGGTCGAGCGAAGGTGCTGTTGTCACCAGCAGCACCTTCCCTGTAGCTCAGAGCATGGCTAAAGCGAGCGGAGATCGGGATCCCAGTCTCCGTTCCGCGGCGACTCCGCTGGCACGACGTTCTGCGATCCGTCGAGGCGGTCGACGTTGCGCACGTAATTGAGCGTGATGCCGCATGCAGCCGCGAGCGCGTAGCAGACGAGCGCGAGACCGATCCTTTCGGAACGGAAGAAGTGCACCGTGAACATGACGAGGAAGCTGAACGTCAGCATCGCGGATGCAAACACGGCGAACGGCTGCGCTTCCACGAGGATCGTGCCTTGCACGACAGTCACCACAAGCGCGACCAATACAGCGAAGATCGATTCGAACGCCGTGGGGCCGCGCTTGTAGAGCGCTTTGCCGATGAGCCCAGGAATGAGCTGCGGAACGAGAACGATCGCGAAGAGCAGAACTTTCTGTGTCACGGCCATTTCCTTTCGGTCAGCAGAACAAAGTTCGATGACGGAATGTGGGCAGAACTTCCGCGAGAACGGGCGGGCAAATCAGCACAATTGATAGTGTCGGTATTTCAGTCCTCTCCCGGATCCAGCGATCAGACTTCGCGCGTCGCAGGGCAGAATCGTCAACACAACGATCCACGATCCACTGCCGCGTCATGAAGCTCCGCGAATCCGAGAGAGGAGATTTGGGAAAGTAACCTTCGATTGGGCCAGGCCCTTCCCCGCAGGTGCGGAGACGAGGCTGAGTACTTCTACGTGCGAAGGTGAAGAGATCGTGCCGAGGAGAGCGAAGCGTGCGCCCACTCAAGAGCAATACCCGAAAAGGGCAACGAAGCGGTCAAGTATAGCGCAATCCCTTTGAAATTATAACCGGGGGTTTGTGGCGGATTAACTTCTCAAGAACATTGACCATTGAGCATCCGAACGGGTAAACCCAACGGTTCTCGCCTCTACCATTGGGACGGGAAAGGGGATTCTCGGGGGCGCTTAGCTCAGCTGGCAGAGCGTCGGCCTTACAAGCCGAATGTCGCAGGTTCAATCCCTGCAGCGCCCATACTTAGCTTATATGGGGACCGTCACGTGGCGTTCGGCTTGTAAGGCCGACTGCGTCGTCCGCCCTGTTTTCTTGTTCGGCGCTGGGGCGCCGAACGGGCCGAATGTCGGGTGGAGAATCCCGGCGTCACCTTCCATCATTAGCTATTCTGGAGACCGTTACGCGAGTTTGGCGCGTAAGGTGGAGCCGTCGAGGGTCGCCATATTTTTCCCGCCGCGCTGGGGCGCCGAACGGGCCGAATGTCGGGTGGAGAGTCCTGGCGTCACTTTCCATCGTTAGGCATTCTGGAGTCCGTCACGCGCGTTTGAGCGTGGGGATGACCTCGAGAGCCGCAGCTATGTTCTCTTCCCGCACTGAAGCTCCGAATGGTCTGCATTTCCGCTGGAGAGACTCGACGAGGAGGTCCTGGGCCACTACGCGGATCTAGAATCGTGAAATTCTTTGCAACATAGGGGATGACACCTTCTAACATTTCTTGTAGAAGGCTCAGCTCTCACTTTGGCGCGGGGTGGTAGTTCAGCTGGTTAGAACGCCGGCCTGTCACGTCGGAGGTCGCGGGTTCGAGTCCCGTCCGCCCCGCCAATTTACGGCCCATTCAAATGAATGGTTTGCACTATGGAAGGTGCTGAGCCGAATAATTCAGTTGAATGGAATTCTCTAATTTATTCAATTGAATAGAGTCATTGCGATCTGATTTATCCAGATCCTACCAAATGCCATCCCTCTTCGAATTTGGCTTCCATTCGGCTTAATTCTTAGCCTCATTCAATTGAATAAGTGGTTCGAAGCCTAAAGAAGTAGCCAATGGCTGCCGTTCTTCCATATAGGAGGAATTGCCCATGCAAGCTCAAAATCGAGAGTGGTTGAGTACTGAAGAAGCCGCCGAGCTTCTTCGAATCTCCGTCCAGGCCCTTCGTCAGCGATGCTATCGGGGGGAAATTCCTTACTACAAGTTTGGCCGTTCCAGTCGCTTCGTTCGAGCAGAGTTAGAAGCCATTCTTTTGAACTCAAAACGAACCATTAAAACCCTCCGCCGTCTTCAGGAGGTCAAATGGCAATAAAGGAATTCACGGACAAGAATGGGCGCATCCGCCATGAGATTTACGTTCACAAGCGTGACAAGAACGGCAAGCGATATCAACGAAAGGCAACAGCCTCGACGAAAATGGAGGCCAAAAGAATCGAAGCTCAGTTCTTGATCGAGCTGAACCAAGTTCTATCCGGAAAGCCTAATATGTAATGGACGGCATTTCAGAAGGTCTATCTTGAAACGGCTCTTTCACGAGAACTGAAGTCCTTTTCGACGCTGACAAATGAACTGCACAACTTTTCCAAACACGTCGATCCGAAATGGCAAGGAAAGTATCTCCGAGAAATCACTCCTTCGGATATCTCATCAATTGTTCATGAAGGACTGAAGGGCAAATCTCAGCAGACAAAGAAACATCTTGTCTGCCAGATCCGTAGTGCGTTTCGGCTCGCCATCGAGCTGGGCTACGCAGATAAAGATCCAACGGAACATATTCGAATCAAAGTCGAAAAGTTCAATCGACAGCTACCAACGTCCAGTGACCTGCGGCGTCTTGTCGAAACTGCCAAAGATCTCAAGCTACCGATGTATCCCTTGATGCACTTTCTGCTTCTAACGGGATGCCGATCGGGAGAGGCATTCGCATTGGATTGGTCTGCGGTGGATTTTGAAGGCGAGGTCATTCATATCCGGCGGAACTGGACGAGGCGTGGCGGCTTTAAGAACTTCACCAAGAACAAGTCCCATCGTCAGGTTCCAATCAACGAGGAGCTAAAAGAGCTTTTGAATTACCTAAGGCCGCTCACTTCTCAGACCGAAGAGCGTTTCGTCCTTCATAGCATTAGAGAGTGGACAAACGGCGAGATTGGAAAAAGCCTACGCCTCTTTATGCAAGGCTTGGGAATGACCCCAACGACCCTTCACGGGCTTCGAGCTGCGTTTATTACAGAGATGTTGAAATCAGGTGCTGATATCCCGACCATCATGCGAATCGTGGGCCACAAGACCCTAGAAACCTGTACCCGTTACGTCTCGCTTTCAGGTGTTGAACTGAGGGACAAAACGAAAAAGCTGTCATTCCTGAACAGAGAAAACGAGAGTGAGCATAAAGCAGCGTAGCAGTCAGATAGACCTCCGGTGTTCTCTATAGAAGTCTATTTTTATGTATTTTACTTCTATTTTTTTCGCCTTCACTGCTTCAGTTGTTAATGATTTCGTAAGTACTTTCAGCCACTTACTTAATAGTATGGCAGGTCAATTTGAGAAAACTGACGTATCTCAAAATGAAATCGTTAAACTGAGAAGATCGGCAGCTGATCCTGACCCGTTAT